>JADMKR010000037.1:0-5873 GCA_015478765.1 Flavobacterium sp. | reverse complement strand
TGGCGGAAGTAACATCTGATATGGGAATTGTAATTAACCAATCGATTCGCAATACTGTAATCACCTACGTCGGTTTTATACTTGGTGCTGCAAATGCGCTGTTTTTCTACACGCATTTTCTAGGGAAAACATACTACGGACTGACGGCTTTTCTACTTTCGTCGGCCAATATACTGATGCCTTTAATGGCGTTTGGCGTTCATAATACATTGGTTAAATATTATTCGACGTATAAGACACCACGCGAGCGCTCCGACTTTCTGACCTTTATGTTAGTACTTCCGCTGGTGCTGATTTTACCCTTGACCATGGCCGGCTTTTTTGCCTACGATGAGATTGCTCGTTTGCTCGCCCAGCGCAATCCGATCATTTTGGAATATGTTTGGCTGATCCCGGTGATCGGATTGTTCATGGGATATTTTGAGATTTTTTATGCTTGGGTCAAGGTGCATTTCTTGTCGGTTTACGGAAGTTTTGTAAAGGAAATACTGCTTCGGGTTTTCGTGATGGCTGGTTTGTTTGCAGTTTTTTTCGAGGTATTGTCGGTTATACAGTTTATTTATTTGCTGGCTGTGATTTACTTCGTCGCAGCCGCTGCCATGGCAGTATTCGCATTTTCAGTAAGGCTTCCTTCCTTTCGGATCAGATTTCCGGAAAATAGTAGATCGGTGCTCATCTATTCATTATTTATAATATTGTCGGGCAGCGTTGCGGTGCTATTGCTGGACATCGACAAATTCATGCTGGGATTGTATATTAATATCGACAACGTGGCTTATTATTCAGTTGCAATATTCATAGCGACGGTTGTAGCCGTTCCAAGCCGGGCCATGCACCAAATAGTTTATCCGATAACCGCTCAATTGATGTCGGATAAAAAGTACGACGAGTTGAATGTTTTATACAAGAAGTCTTCGGTAAGTCTGCAGTTGGTTGGCGGCTACGTTCTGTTGGGTATTTTGGTCAATATTAAATCGATTTATAACTTGCTGCCGCCGGAATATGGAGGCGGAATTTTCGTGGTATTCATGATTGGAATCTCGCGGTATTTTGATTTGCTTTTAGGCAACAACAATGCGATTATCTTCAATTCGAAGTATTACAAGATGGTTTTGTTTCTGGGGTTGTTACTGGCGGTGCTTGCGGTTTCGCTGAATATGATATTTATACCTGCTTACGGGATCGATGGAGCGGCAATTGCCACTATCATTGCCATCGGTTTGTATAGTTTGGCAAAACTTCTGTTCGTCGTGATAAAGATGAAATTGTATCCGTTTACACAAAAAACACTGGTTCTTTTAGCAATATCGGCGGTTGGATTTTTACTGTTTTATTTTTGGGATTTCAGAATCAATCCGATTTTGGATATTGTATTGAAATCGGCTTTGCTGACGGTATATTACGTTTATATGTCTTACCGCTTTTCGGTTTTGGAGGAAGCGAATTTATTGTTTGACAAGGCTTTGTCGATGATCCGCCGGCCTTAGCCCGGATGGCAGCGGCATCCTTTTTATTGTTTTGGCAGAAAGCAATAAGAAGATAGAGCGTACAGCCGGAACAGCTTCAAAAAAAAGATCCCGAAAAAAATCGGGATCCCTGGAAATTTTGCATCAAACTTATTTTTTTGGAATATCGTTACTTCGGTAATAGTAGTTATCGGTAGTTACCGGTCCGTAGCTGTAGCCGCTGTTGTACGGTGCATAATGCGTGGCTACCTGTCCTGTGCGGCCATTGACGCTTCCTGTGAAACCGACGATCTGGCCCCGTCGGTTGTACTCGATTTTTAATCCGCCAACCTGCGCAAGAGCAAACCGGTTGTAGGTCATATACACGCTCCCGATTCTTTTGATCCGGTTTTGGGCATCGTAATTCAGGAACACATTCCCTACGCGTCGCACCCGGCCGAAATTGTCATGCTGCACGATTACTCCGAAATTATTTGGGGCAACGCCCGGGGCGCCAAAAGTTGTATTGAGATGGCGTTGTCCGCTGCGGTACATATAGGTTGTGGAAACAGCCGGGCGGGTGTTGAAATCAATTTGGCCATCGGCAAAAACAAAGAATTCGATTCCTCTTTCCATAAAAACGACCGGTTCTGCTTCTTCGATATTTACCGGTCCGCGGTTAAAGGCATTCGCTGCATTTCCCATCAGGAAGACAGCGGTTACTAATAGTGTAATTTTTTTCATGATCTTCAATATTTGGGTTTTGCCTACTCATTCGCTTTTCGGCTTCCGCGGGCAGTTTCGCTGCTGATGTGCGGTAACCAAGTTATGTGCCAATATTTTTTCGACGGTGTTGCTATGAACAATATACTAATGCAGATGGCGCATAATCGGCTAAAAATGTTTTCTTTGTAAGGTTAATATTTTACTGATGAAACGAATTCTACTTGTGCTTTTTCTTTGCGTTGCAACCTACGGATATTCTCAGATGAAGGTAAGGTCCGGGGAATTTAAAAACCTCAAAGGGATTACCGATTTTTACGTGACTTTCGATTATTCGGACTTAGAGGTACACGGATTCGAGTCGGAGGAAGCTTTTTTGGAAGAAAAAATGCAGAAACGAGAACACAAGGAAGGTGCGGCTGAAAATTTTCGCGAAAACTGGTTTAAAGACCGCGCCGAGAAATACGAACCAAAATTTATCGAATATTTCAATGACCGCTTTGACGACGGCGAGATACAAATAGGCCTGGACAGTACTGCTCGCTATACCATGCATATAAAAACAACCTGGATTTATCCGGGCTATAATGTTGTAGCCGGGAAGGAGCCTGCTAAAATCAGCGCTACGATCTCAGTCTTTGAAACCGGCAATCCTGCCAACGTGCTGCTGGTGGTCGACTTTAAGCGGTCGATTGGTCTGGAGCCGGGGACCTTTGAATTCGATCAGGGATACCGGATTGCGGGTGGTTACGAAAAATTGGCCCGCAATATGGCGATCCAGTTAAAAAGGTTTGTGAAGTAAAAGAATTAAGTGAGCTTTTCTTTTAAGTGTTTTCCGGTTACCGATGCGCTGTTTTTTACCACTTCTTCGGGTGTTCCGATAGCGAGTATCTGTCCGCCGTTTTCACCGCCTTCCGGACCCAGGTCAATGATATGATCGGCACATTTTATCAAGTCCAGATTGTGTTCGATTACAATAATCGAGTGGCCTTTATCGATCAGGGCATCGAATGACGCCAGCAATTTGTTAATGTCATGAAAATGCAAACCAGTGGTAGGTTCGTCGAAAACAAAAAGCGCTTTTTCCTTTGTCGCACCTTTTACAAGAAACGATGCGAGCTTGATACGTTGTGCTTCGCCGCCTGATAATGTCGAGGATGACTGCCCGAGTTGGACATATCCCAGTCCGACATCCTGAAGCGGCTGCAGTTTCTGAACAATTTTAACTTGATCATTACTTTTGAAAAACGCTACCGCATCATCGATTGTCATGGTCAGTACATCGTCGATATTTTTGTTTTGGAATGTAATTTCGAGGATTTCCTTTTTGAAACGCTTACCGTGACATACATCACAGGGTAAATGTACATCGGCCATAAAAACCATCTCGACATTGATGCTGCCTTCGCCTTTACAAGCATCGCAGCGACCGCCGTCGACATTGAATGAGAAATGTTTAGCCTGATACCCACGGTTTTTCGCAAGTTTTTCTTTAGCGAATAGTTCGCGGATATCGTCGTAGGCTTTGATATAGGTAACCGGGTTCGAGCGCGAACTTCGTCCGATAGGATTTTGGTCGACGTATTCAATATGTTTTATTTTGTGATAATAGCCGCGCATTTCGGTAAATTGTCCGGCTTTTTCTCCTGCGCCCTGTAATTTTTTCTGCATTGCCGGGAACAGGATTTTTTTAACCAGCGTGCTTTTCCCGCTACCGGAAACGCCGGTGATTACGGTGAGGACTTCGAGCGGAAACCGGACATCTACATTTTGTAAGTTGTTTTCGCGGGCTCCGAGAATCTCGATGTAATTACTCCATTTCCGTCGTTGTTTCGGAACTTTAATCTCCAGATCGCCGTTAAGATATTTTGCTGTCAGTGAAGTCGATGCGAGGATTTCGGCATAATTTCCTTGTGCGACTAGTTCGCCGCCAAAGGTTCCCGCTTCAGGTCCGATGTCAATGATCATATCGGCCGCTTTCATTATATCTTCGTCATGTTCGACAACTATAACTGTATTTCCGAGATCGCGAAGTGAGATAAGAACTTTTATGAGGCGCTCGGTATCTTTTGGATGCAAGCCGATACTGGGTTCGTCGAGAATATACATCGAGCCCACCAGACTGCTGCCCAATGATGTCGCGAGGTTAATGCGTTGCGATTCGCCGCCTGAAAGCGAGGCTGAGTTTCGGTTTAATGTTAAATATTCAAGTCCCACATCAATCAGGAAGCGCAGTCGGCTGTTGATTTCGATCAGTAACCTTTTAGCCACGCTTTGGTCGAATTCCGATAGTTGAAGTGATTCAAAAAACGCCGCTAATTTCCTGATCGGCAGATCGACCAAATCGGAAATTGTTTTGTCACCGATCTTAATGTAGGACGCTTCAAGCCGCAACCTTTTCCCTTTGCAGGCATAGCATTTTGTTTTTCCACGGTAGCGCGAAAGCATAACGCGATTCTGAATTTTATAATTTTTTTCCTCGAGCTCGCGGAAGAAATCATGTAACCCGGTAAAATGTTTATTTCCGTTCCAAAGCGTTGCTTTCTGCTCATCGGTGAGTTCGAAATACGGTTTGTGAATCGGAAAATCGAAAAGGTATGCGCTGTTTACGAGTTGGTCCCGATACCATCCCATACTCTCGCCGCGCCATGCATAAACTGCATTTTCGTAGATCGACAGCGATGTGTTGGGAATTACAAGTTCTTCGTCGATTCCGATGATATTGCCGTAGCCCTGACAAACGGGGCATGCACCGTAGGGATTGTTAAAACTGAACAGATGAACGTTGGGTTCCAGAAAGGTGATGTCATCAAGTTCAAAATTACTGCTGTAGGTCGTTTTATTGGAGCTTCCCACTTCCTGAAGGTACAAATTGCCTTTTCCTTCGTAGAATGCGGTTTGAACTGCATCGGAAAGCCTGTTGTAAAATTCCTCTTCGTCTTTGACGATTATACGGTCGATAACCAGCAGAATATCTTTATTATCAAGTGTATGCTGATCAATTTCATCGAGACGAAGCGTTTCGCCGTCGACTAAGATTCGCGCAAATCCCTGTTGTAACAAGACCTTCAGTTTGTCTTCCAGCGCGCGGCCTTGTTCCAGGTGAATAGGGGCGAGGAGCAACCATCGACTATCGATCTCTAATTTTTTAACGTCGTTGATGACATCGCTGACGGTATCTTTTTTTACTTCGCGGCCGCTAACGGGCGAGTATGTTTTTCCAATTCGGGCAAAGAGCAGCTTCAGGTAGTCGTAAATTTCTGTGGATGTGCCAACGGTTGACCGTGCATTGGTAGTGTTCACTTTCTGCTCAATTGCGATAGCAGGTGCGATTCCCTTTATATAATCGACTTTTGGTTTGTCGAGGCGGCCCAGGAATTGCCGCGCATATGAGGACAGACTCTCGACATAACGACGCTGTCCTTCGGCGTACAGGGTATCGAATGCCAGACTTGATTTACCTGAACCCGACAAGCCCGTAATCACTACGAGTTTATTTCGCGGAATGGCGACGTCAAGATTTTTTAAATTGTGTATTTGGGCTCCTTTTATAAGGATATTCTTTTTGGGATCCAACAAACTGATGTCTTTCTGCATAGCGTAAAAATGTCTGTAAAGTTACGGAATTAGCCACAAAACTCATCGCGATAATTATACCGGTGGTATGGTTTTAGTGAGTTTGAGGATGACCAAATCAGGCACCGA
>JADMKR010000036.1 GCA_015478765.1 Flavobacterium sp. | reverse complement strand
ACAATCGCTCCTTTGGTACTGGCATAATCAACCAGGTGCTCACTGCCGCGATATGCAGTGACCGACGATGTATTAATGATGCAATCACCTTTTTTAAAGTCTTTTACTGCTTCCTGTGTAGTAAAGAAAAACGGGTATATATTAGTTTCAAAGGTGGTATGGAGATGTTCTGTCGTGATGTCGGTCACATTTTCTTCCGGAAATTGCATAGCTGCATTATTGACCAGGATATTGAGTTTTCCAAAACGTTCCTTGGTTTTGGTGACAATTTCGCGACTGAATTTTTCCTGCTTAAGATCGCCCCGCAGAACCAAACATTGCTGTCCTTCGCTTTCAATCAGATTTTTGGTCTTCTCAGCATCCTCATTTTCATCTAAATATACGATAGCCACATCTGCTCCTTCCCGCGCGAAATGAATTGCCGCACTGCGTCCAATTCCACTGTCGCCGCCAGTGATCAGAGCAACCTTACCCTTTAATTTGCCACTGCCTTTGTAATCACTGCGGATGTATTCTGGCTGCGGGTCCATCTCTTTTTCAATACCCGGCTGCTTTTGTTCCTGCGCCGGAAAGTTGGTTGGTTTCATATGTATTGTTTAAATATTCAACAGACATTAGAGATTGAGTGCTGACTTGCGCCTGCACCCGGCCCCTTTAGTGGACCGAGTACATCCTTTTCTTTTTCTTTTTTTGTATCAAAAAGGCCGTGATTACTGTCGCTACAGCCGCAGTGACTGCAATTTTAGTTACAAAGCTTGTCCGATTATGCTTCCACTCGGCAGCCCAGCCGCGCTCGGCGAAAGTATTGGGAACGTAGCCTTTCATAAGATCGTCAAATAAACCTTCAAAAACATTAATTCGGTCGGCGAGTACCAGAGGCAGCCAGCGTCCATAACTGGATTCGCTGTATTTGTACGCCTGCCGCCTGATGGCGCCACTCAGACCCGATGGGGGAACTGAAGTCCCGAAAGCAGCAGTGTCATTGAACCTTTCTACTGATCGTAATATTTCAACGTTTTTTTCCTGTAAAGGCGGCCGGTTCCAAGTATAACCTTCAATTTCCACATCGGTTCGTTTCTTCATCGGATATGTAGGATCGTTATTTGGATCAGCGTCGATGCCCCAGCCTTTAATGTGGCTATGGTCGCCACCTCTGATATTTTTAAATTCAGACGGGTTTGTTTCATCTGTTATCATAACTCGGTATTTAAATTATTAATTCTATTAGGATGTAACCGATGGCGGAATTAGTACCGGCTTAATGCAATTATCAAGTTTTCGCGAGAAAATATGATATCCTTCGGCCACTTCTTCCAACGGTATTCGATGCGTGATGAGTTCTTTTGGATTTAAAATGCCAGATTTCACATGATCTATCAATCTCGGCAACAGTCTTTTCACTGAGGCTTGATTGGCTCGGATCGTAATTCCTTTATTGACGACATTACCGATCGGAACCAAAGCATCTATTGGGCCGTACACGCCCACAATCGATACAATTCCGCCTTTCTTTACAGAGTTGATTGCCCAATGTAGCGCCGTAGTCGAACCTCCCTGTAATAATAGTTTCCTTCCCATAATGGTATTCATCATATCGCCGGCGGCTTCACATCCAACTGCATCAATACATACATCAGCACCTAGTGAGTCGGTAGTTTTCTTTATAAAAACAACAGGGTCTTCCAATTCTTTGAAATTGTGTACCTCACATTGTGCGAACTTTTCGGCAAATTCCAGTCGGTAGTCCAATTGGTCGATGACAATAACCCGACCTGCTCCAAATAACCAAGCGCATTTGGCTGCCATGATCCCTATCGGCCCGGCGCCAAAAACCACTACGGTATCGCCTTTCTGTATTCCGCCCATTTCTGCTGCCTGGTAGCCTGTGGGTACTACATCGGTCAAAAGAACTGCGTCATCGGGATCCATCCAGTCGGGGATGATCGTCGGACCTACATCTGCATACGGAACTCGCACATATTCTGCCTGTCCACCATGGTAACCACCGGCTGTGTGTGAATAGCCAAAAATGCCTCCAACGGCTGTAGCTTCCGGATTTGATTCATGGCAATTGCCATATAATTCCTGTTTACAGAATGCACATTTTCCGCAGGCGATATTAAAAGGGACCATCACCTTATCGCCAACTTTTACTTTTTGTACATCCGAGCCCACTTCGACGATCTCGCCTACGAATTCATGGCCGAAGGTTGAACCCACGCGGGTATCGGGAACCAGTCCGTGATAAAGATGCAAATCTGATCCACAGATGCAGCTACGCAGGACTCTAACAATTGCATCGCCTGGATGCTCAATTTCTGGAAATGGTCTGTCGTGATCGGCGCGGATACGAAATGGTCCGCGATAGTTCATTGCTAACATAATAATTTCTCCTTTCAGTTTAAAATTAGACGTAGTGGTTGCCGACCGGTAATCGGATTGGATAACCTGCCGACAATCTTAAAGTTACAAAAAGCTCGCGGGTGGTGCGGTTATTTAACGTTACTTTATAAACCTTTTGGGAAGTGAAATTTACTGCATGAACTAGTTAATCCAGGGAACATAAACGGTGAAAGTACTACCGTGGCCTTTTTGGCTTCGGGCGGTTATAAAACCTTTGTGGTTGGTCATGATTTTACTGCAGATGGCCAGGCCGATCCCTGTTCCTGAGTACTCGTCCTTATCGTGAAGCCGTTGAAACGGCTCGAAAATTTTATCGCTGAATTCTTCCGGGAAACCTATCCCGTTATCAGAAATAATAATTTTACAGTACTCTTGGCGAACATCGCCGTTAAGGGCGGAAATTTCCTGCCTGGTGGCCTTGTCTGATGAAATATTTATGACAGGCGGCAGGTCGTGCCTTCGATATTTTACTGCATTGCCAATCAGATTCAAAAATAATTGGCGGAACTGTGACTGGTGGACAGCCATCACCGGCAAATCATCTACATTGATTGTCGCATTTTCCTGATTGACTACTTCATCCAGGTCATCAAGTGCGTCGTCGATAAGTAAATTTAGGTCGCTGGAAACAAATTCGAGTTTAGTGGTGCTGCTGGTTCTCGAATAACTGATAAGATCGTCAATGAGTTGTTGCATTCTGTTTGCCGCTACAATGACACGATCCAAAAAACCAGCCGATTCCTCAGATAGATTTTTGCGCTCGCTCGACAAAACAAGTTTGCTGAATATCATGATCTTCCGGAGGGGCTCTTTAAAATCATGGCTTGCAATCGAACTGAATGACGCCAACTCGACATTGCTTCGTTGAAGTTCATCATTCTTGTTTTGTAATTGCGCATTCGCATTCTTTATTTCGCTGATGTCGGTACAAACCCCTAAATACTGCGTAGCGCGGCCGTGCTGATCGCGTTTAAATACCATATCGCGCGACAACTGGCATGACCATCCGTCTTTGTTTTTTAGTCGAAATTCCACCGACGCCATATCGTCCCCCAAGTTTTCCCGAATCTGTTTTCGTTGCGCATAGAAGTTATCAAGATCATCTTTATGAACCAATGGTGTAAAAAGGTCGGTAGTAGCCGATTCAAATTCTTCAGGTGTATAACCTGTGGCTTCGAATGACTTGCCGTTAATAAAAACAATGCGTTCCTTTTCGAAGTCATATATATAAATCAGGTTCTGAGTGGTATCCAATACCGACTTCAGGAAGTTCTGCGAATCCTGCAGTGCCTTGGTGCGTTGCTCGACCTGCTGCTCAAGTTCGCTCGCAAATCTTTTTTGCACATCAACATCGAGGCAGCCGCCCACATAACCGGCATAAGTGCCATCAGACAAATACCGCGGGGTACCTTTAACCGAAACCCATCGGTACAGCCCATCATGGCGACGCAACCGATATTCGCACAAATATTCCGAGTGTTTCGCGATGGCCTCGCTAAACGAATTTACTACGGTAAGCCTGTCGTCAGGGTGTACTCCCGATGTCCAGCCATAGTCGATTTCCTCACTAATGTCTCGGCCGGTGAATTCCAGCCAGCCTTTGTTGAAAAAAGTCGCTTTACCATCGGGATCGGTAATCCATAGTAATACAGGTGAACTGTCGGCAACGGTACGAAAGTGATCTTCGTCACGTTGCTGGTGTTCAGCGTCGTTATAAAGAGAGTTTTGTGGCATGTAATGAAGGAGTTACCCAAAGATATAAAACTCAATTCCCATCACCGCACAAATGGCCAAAAGATTATGGAAAACATCATCTCCGATTAATTCCAGACAAATCCGGAAACGGTAGGCAACTCCTGGATTTTGTCGAGGATCTGAGCCATTTCTTTTTTATTTATGCCAATTAGCGCTACATCAACGTCAAACCCGTTATCGGAGGTGGTGACCGAAAAATTTGTAACTTCAAGTGATGGGAATTCCCACAGGGTTTCGAGAATTTGCGAACTCACGGCGCGGTCATCGGCCGTAATACGAAGTGATTTGGCACCACCCTTTAATGCAAATTTCTTCTGAACGACCTGCATTCCCCAAAGAATCAGCAGTGCAATTACCGTGGCGGCGCCCGCTGCGAAATACATTCCGCCGCCTGTGGCCAAACCAATTCCGGCGATGGTCCAAAGGCCAGATGCAGTTGTAAGTCCTTTAATGGTGGCCGGTTTCAAAAACAAGATGGTTCCCGCGCCAAGAAAACCAATGCCGCTGATTACCTGAGCTGCGACGCGGGACGGATCAAGTTCGACATATTCAGATCCAAGGACATCGGAAAATCCAAACGACGACACCATCATTGTAAGTGCCGATCCCACACATACCATCATATGCGTCCGCATGCCTGCTGCCCAATCTTTTCTTTCGCGTTCAATTCCTACGGCAGCGCCGAATATCGCAGCCAGAAAGAGCCGCAGCAAAATTTCGTTCCAGTCAAGCATTTTATTTTATTTTGGTTTCTTCGATTTGAGTTTTTATTGGTGATATGGTGTCGGCGATGATCTCGGGTTGGTTTACATCGGCATTATCAGCTTCAATTTCGTAGATATCGTTTTTTTGTGACTGTACGTCCTCTTTGCAAGAAAAAAATAGCAATGAGAATAGCAGAAAATATCGGAAGGGATTGGCCATGGTTTTAAATTGTTGAACTATGAAAATAGCAAAACAGGTCTTTCTTTTGTTTATATAATATGAATGTTGCATTGTATCATTTGCAGACATTTATCATGTAACGTAGAACACGAATTATATAAGGTTAATATTGTAGATTTGGTTTTCTTGCAATAAAATAATTATGGAAATTCTCGTCGTAATTCTAACGGCCATCGCGGCAACTACATTGATGACCTTATTTAGTTTCATTTTGTCGGATATTCGCAAGAAGCAATTCCGCGAGCCGATTTTACTCACTAAGATTATAGGTTCTGCGAATATTTTACGCACCGAAACCCAGGAACAAGTTACCGCTTGGGGCATTCATTATTTTATAGGTTTGTTATTCATAATCGGTTATCATCTGCTTTTCCAAGGCGCCTACTTTGACCCGACGTGGTTTGCCGCGGCAGTTCTGGGCTTTGCAAGTGGCGCGATAGGAATTATTGGATGGCGGTTAATATTCAAGTTCGCGCCAAAAGCGCCGCGCGTCAACTTCGTGGAGTATTACACCCAACTATTCGTTGCACATATCATCTTTGCCTTCAGTGCCATTGCGATCTATAAATTGTACGCGGCCTACTAATTACTGCGTTGAAACCTTTCCTAGTTTTTTATAATAACAATTCAGAACCGTTCTCATTTCATTCGGATTTTTTCGCAATCGGCTAACATCGCTCCACGTCGCTTTCGATATATATGGTTTCAGGGGTTGAGGCTGCCGAAAAATCGATGGGATTACCTCGTGGAGCATAGCGTCCCAGGTGTGGTGGAAATTCAGCAAATCGTCTGGAAAGACAATTTTACGTTCGCAACCTTCGTCGACCGGCTCAAAAGGCTCGTCGAGATTGAGATAACCGTAATCATCGGTGAGCTGTTCGCCTGGTTGTATGTCACGTATGGCAATTTCGAAATCGTAGGCAGTCGTAAAGCAACTTGGTCTAAAACTATGATTGACATATTTGGCAATATCCCAACAAAGAACTTTTAGTCCCTGACCATTTGTAAAGCAATACGTCTCGAAGTGCTGCCTCATAAGTGGTGAGAAGGACGCCACCTGCTGGTCGGTATAGACGCTGTCGAGTTCATCCTGAACCCACGTTATCGTTCCTTTTGGAATCAACTTCGTTGCCACAACGCCATATCCGACGATTTGATCGATAAACCGTATTTCCGTATCGGGATGTATCATAGTTCTAAGGTAATAATTTACGAGGAAATTGCGTCTGTTGTCGATTGCATGGTCTCCTTTGCCTGAAGCTCTTTGAACAACTCTAATGCGTTCTTAAATGCCTGATCCATATTGAAATATTTATAGTTCGCCAGTCGCCCTACAAAATACACCTTTGACAGCCGTTCTGCTTCTGCTTTGTACTTATCGTAAATCTCCTGATTTCGGCTATTTGGCACCGGATAATAAGGTTCGCCGTCATCAACGGTATATTCCCGAACCACGGTTGATTTATTACTTTGTTGGTTTCCAAAATGTTTGTATTCGATTATCCTTGTGAAATCTACTTCAGTTCCGGGGTAATTTACGACCGAATTCTCCTGAAAATATTCACCCTCAAAAGTTTCCGAAACAAAGTTGATAGAACGATACTCAAGTTTCTCATCGAGACTGTGGCAAAAGTCGAAGTAGCGGTCTATGGGTCCGGTATAAAACAATTTTTCGTAACCATTGACAGCATCTCGCACATCAAAAAAGTCGGTGTTCAACCTCACTTCGATATTCGGGTGATCCAAAATCTTCTCGAACAATTGGGTGTAACCTCCCGTGGGAAGTGCCTGATATTTATCGGAAAAGTATCGGTCGTCAAAATTAGTTCTGACAGGAATTCGTTCCAGTACTGAAGCATGGAGTTCTTCCGGATATTTATCCCACTGCTTCTTTGTGTAGTGGCGAAACATTTTCTCATAAAGAACAGGACCTACCTTCGAGAGTACCGCTTCACGGCCATCGGCGGGATTTTCGATCGACTCGCGGTTGTCGGCAAGCCATTG
>JADMKR010000035.1 GCA_015478765.1 Flavobacterium sp. | reverse complement strand
TAAACATACCGGTATGCCGATGCGTTTCGGGTTTTGTGACAGGAAAAAGCGTAGTTGATAGATAAACTACATTTTCAAAGTGCCGAATCGATTCAGTTAGCAGTATCTTTAAAAAAATCAGACCCCTAATCGAACTAATACCCAAAATAAACATGACAACAATTTACAAGATTTTATTTCTTTTGACCTTAATGGCAACGCTGCCGGCTTATTCGCAGAAATATAAAACTGAAGCTGATACCATCAAACTCAACGAAGAGTTTACATCTGTAAGCAACGACATCGCAGCACTGAAATCTGAATTGACTACAGCACAAAACAATTTATCGGACTATCAGTCTAAAGCGAATAGTGCGTTGGAGGAAGCAAAATCTTCTGCTGAAATCAGTAGTGAGAAAGCTTCTAAAGCAAGCGATGGAAGTGTAAAGGATGCACGCAGGGCTAAAAAGCAGGCGAAAAAAGCGTACAAACGAGCGAAAGATTCAGAAACGGCTAATAAAGATGTGGTCAGGGAACAAAAGAAAATTACCAAGCTTTCGAAAAAATTGAACAAAAAGGAGAAACGTCTTCTTCAGCTTCAGGAAATGCGGATTAGCATTTCGGGCTAACTGCTCTTCGCAAAAAGGTTGGTTAACCAATATTAATAATCAGCGTAAAAAAAAACGGACAGATGTCCGTTTTGATTAATTTCGTTTGGCAAGTTCCATTCCGCATTGCGAACATTTCCCGGGCTTTGAAGCCCTGATATCATTATGGTGCTTACAGCTGTAGGGTTGTGAATCTATGTTACAGTCTTCGATTTTTCCACTTTTGTCTACGCAGTTACCATTTCGCATTTTAACCCGTTTCTTCCCTTTCGCTTTTACGACTCCATTTTTTTTGATTTTTGTACCGTTCTCCATCTTGACGGTTTTATTCATTTTCGTCAGTTTCCCCGAATTGACCGCCAGCATTTCATTGTCCACCATAACGTATCCGTCCTTGACCGTTGCCACGTCGATCCTGTCAACTTGGGCAAACGCCGCTGATGGCGCGAAGTACAGCGCAAACAGTAAGGCCGCTGTTCCAAATTTTAAAAGTAAATTTTTCATTGTTTTTGATTTAGGTTTACCTTCAGAATGCTGTCGCCCATCGCTAAATATCCATTTAAAGATACTGCTGAAAACGACTTCGCAGTTTTAACATTATAAAAAATTTAAGTAAAAATTGATCCAACACAAGCACCTTGGTTTTATCGCATGGAACCGTTTTTTTGGGATATTCGCCAATACATTTTGACCTCATTGCCAGCGTTGGTTGGGTTATTGTCGAACATACTTATACTTCATCCATTTGTACACTTCGAACCATAGTACTGATATGGACGCAGTGAGCGCCGCAACACCTAATTCCTGCAGGCTTAAACCGGTCACTTTAAAAAACCCGGCAAAAAATGAAATATATAAAATAGCGAAAAGTGATATCAATGTCACTCCGATGACAATTGGGAACAGTATGTTTTTATTTCCAAAACTGTCAAAAATATTGCTGACAAAGGATCGGTTGACAAGACTCAGCAGTATATTCGCAAAAATCAACGTAGTAAACACCATAGCGCGTGTCGATTCTTCATCACTTTCGCCTTGTACGGCGTACTGGTAGACAAACAAAACACCCGCAGTAATAAGCAGTCCCTGAACGATACTGATGCTGAGTTCTCTGATATTCAGAAAAGTGTCGGTCATTTTACGTGGTCTTTGCCTCATTGTATTTTTTTCCATCGGTTCATTTTCGTATACTATTGAACAAGTGGGCCCCATGATCAGTTCCAAAAAAATAACGTGCACCGGAGTAAAAATATTAGGATAAATCCAACCCAAAAACAGAGGCAGTGAAACGATAAGTATAATGGGGATGTGTATTGAAATAATATACTGAATGGCTTTTTTAAGGTTGATATAGATTCTTCTTCCGGCTGCTATGCCGGTAATGATTTTGCCGAGATCGTCATTAGTGATAACCATTAACGCGGCAGCTTTGGCAATTTCCGTCCCTTTATTACCCATGGCTATCCCGATATGCGCTGCTTTGAGCGCGGGAGCATCATTTACACCGTCGCCCAACATAGCCACGACTTCACCATCTTCTTTTAATGCATTTATTGTTGCCAGCTTTGCCTCTGGGAACATCCTTGTAAACAGCGTCGTTTTTCTGGTTAGTTCAATTAATTCGCTTTGATTAGGTTTTAGGACTTCTGTTCCGTTTACCGCAGCGGCGTTATTGATGACTCCCGCCTCTTGAGCGATGGCATTGGTGGTTTCTGAATTGTCGCCCGTAATGATTTTTACTTTAATGCCGGCATCATATATTTTTCGGAAAACAGCTTGAATATCTTTTTTAGGAGGATCGTGGAACACGGTAAAACCTAAAAATTGTAAGCGGAAATCCTGCTGATTATCGGGGAAAATGGTGCCTTCAAAATCACATTTGGCTACTCCGAGCACCCGGAAACCCTGTTGTCCGAAATTTCGTATGTGGCCGCGTAGCTCCGCTTTTTCATTTTCGGAAAGATTCGAAACTTCCAAAATAGCTTCGGGGGCTCCCTTGGCAGCAATAAGCCGATTCCCACCCGCATCGGCAAAAATATGTGTCATCATCGGAGGCTTACCGTATAAAGGATATTCACGAATCATTTTGAAGTTTCTGCGCTGATCGTTGTTTTGCGTTTGTTCATACACTTTATGAATGGTCTTTTCCATTGGGTCGAACGGTACCGGTTCGCTGCTCCACATCGCAAATTCAATCAATTCAGAAAGCTGGGGTGCATCAAATTGTGATTCTTCAAAAACTTGCTTGGTTTTAAAGTCATATAGCGCTTTAAGATGCATCGAATTTTCGGTGATCGTCCCGGTTTTGTCGGTGCAAATCACGGTTGTGCTTCCCAGGGTTTCTACTACACTGCTCCGTTTGATGATGATGCCTTCCTTCATCAGTTTCCACGAGCCCAATGCCATAAAGGTGGTGAATGCCACTGGTATTTCTTCGGGTAAAATAGACATTGCCAACGTTAACCCGACTAATAAGCTTTCAATAATATTTCCCGATTGCAAGTAACCATAGCCCCAAACCAACAGAAAAACAATAACACCCACAACCGCCATCCACTTTACGAATTTGGTAATCTGGATGTGTAGCGGGGAAGATACTTCTTTGATATGCTGAATGGACAGTCCAATTTTGCCAAGTTTGGTTTCACTTCCGATTTTTGCAATTTTAACGACAGCCAATCCTGATACGACCAGTGTTCCACTATAAACATTGGGGTCATCGGTTTCGGAACTTTTAAAGACCGAAAAACTCTCACCCGTAAGAGAAGCTTCATTGACGGAAAAGTCATTGCTATGCAGAATTTGGCCATCGGCATTGATCATTTTTCCTTCTTCTACAATACACAAATCGCCAACGGCAATTTCGCGTGTCGGAATTTGAATTATTTTTGAGTTTCTGATAACGGTGCTCAATGGTTCGTTTAGCTTTTCGAGCGCTTCTAAAGCTTTTTTGCTTCGACTGTCTTGGTAGAACGAAATTCCGGAAACCGCTACGATGGCACCCATCATAAAAATTGCTTCGGAATAATTGCCCACCGCTACATAAATTACGGTGACGGCGATTAGTAGAAGCAGCATGGGCTCCTTTAAAATACCGAACAACATTGTATACCAACCACTTTTTTTAAGGATTGCCGGTTGGTTGTAACCAAATTTGTTCCGGGAGATTTCCAATTCTTCATTGGAAAGTCCGACTAAATGTTGTGGGATGTTGTACGACATTGGCTAATACATATAAGTAAATTTTCCACTGAACACATTTGAGCCGAAAGTTACATTTGTAAATTCGACAATGGTTTGCTGAGGTAAATATTGGATAGTTATATTTTGGTCGCTATGTGCGTAAACAGGTTGTCCGCCAATCGAATAGGTGGCAATCACATTGGTCTCATCAATTCCCCACAAAGCAGTAACTGTTGAAAGATTTGTAGTAATCGGATTCGGATGTGTAATAAATCGCAAAAATAAATACTGGCTAATCCCTTGATTATTAAAGTTTCCCAAGAATTGATTATCCGGATCCTGAATTCGTAAATCGGTGTATACCGATGTGGTAATTCCTGTAGCGGGATCGTAGGTAAGACCATCACCAGCATAGGTTATAGAAATATTACCTGGAGCGTTTTCCAATGATTGTTCGATGCCATTTATGACTAAGTAATCATTTTCGTATCGGTAATCATCGTCGCTTTCACAGGCCGTGAATATGAAAATTAACAGCGTACTGGTGAAAGTAATAATTTTTTGCATTTTCATTGTTTAGAGTAAGATCAAAACTAGTGCTTTTAAGTAAGCACTTCTGAATAAGATTTGAGTTTGTGAAAGAGTTGATATTGTTGGTAACTTTGACAGGGGAAAGACCAGTAAATGTCAAGTGCCGGCAGTTAATTGCGATATTTTCGCGCTATTAATTTCACCCGTACTTTCAGATGATCGTAAATCATCCCTATGAATAAGGCAAAGGACCCGATTAGTAAGACGGTCAGGCCTATTTTTGAATAGAGCACGCCGGCGAGTATTCCACCGATAAAGAAAAAGCATATTATAATAAGTTTGAGGTTTATGGAAGTGAAGAGTTTTTTTCTACGTTCTTTTTCCGAATAGAAGAATAGCTGCGAAATTTCAATACCTAAATCTGTGAATAGACCGGTCAGGTGCGTGGTTCTGACCACCGAATTTGAGATTCGTGTGACTAGTGAATTTTGAAGACCCATGGCAAAAAGTAGACTGCACGCAATTAAATTAGGACTAAGTGGCACCAGCTCATCTCCATACAGCGCAATTAGGAGTAAAATGCCACATTCGATTGCGATGGGAACCAGGTACATGTAGATTTCATTTTTTCTTGAAATTAATTCCACTAAAAAGCTCGAACAGAATGCTCCAATGAAAAAGAAGATAACATACAAAAAATAGATTGCGCTCTGAATGAATTTCAACTTAAACATTTCATCGACAAAAAAAGCGAAATGTCCGGTGACGTTGGTGGTAAGTTGGGCAACAGCCAAAAATCCGGCGACATTTACGATTCCGGCTACAAAAGACAATAATGATGCGATCTGCAAATTATGCTTTGGAGTTCTTCTTTTACCCTGATGCTTGAACATTTATTATACAAGAATTAATGGGTGAATGTACCATTAGTCAGTTGAATATACTATGCAAGTTAAATATATTAATGGTAAAAAATCATAGTTGCACTTGAATGTGTTGTGGAGTTCATCTGGGGTTAATTAATTGGTTTTATTTCCAGCCATTATGAATTTTTAAATTCACCACATGAGCTAAATGATGTTTGCAGTGCCATGCGTAGAATGCTACAGTTTCATCGAGCCTGGTTTGTTGTCCGTGCTCCGGATGAACGAATGTTCTTGCGAATTGCAAAGGTTGTAATGATTCCAAAAGTACGACCCATCGCTCATGTACCCCTTCAATTATCTTTAATGCTGAAGAAATAGGCATGAGACTGTCTGCAAGTTCCGCCCAACGAGCTTCGTAGTACGGCTTAATAGTTGGATTTGACTCTGTGAGAGCAAGTTTAAAGCGAATTAAACAATTCATATGGCTATCGGCGCAGTGATTTATAAGCTGTCTAATTGTCCAGCCATAATCGCGATAGGGCGTATCAAGTTGCTCATTTGAAAGAAGGGAAGTTTCCTCTGTCAAATCACTGGGAAACCTTGCGAGAACTGCAATACAACCGATTATAACTTCTTCAGTGTATTCGGTTGTGGCAAAACGGCCTATTGGATATTTTTGTTTTTCCAGAATCATGATATAGGGGATTATTATTTATTTTAACTTACTTGAGCAATGGTTGTTAGTTTTAATTGTCAGGCTTTATCCCGGTTAAAACGTCGGATTTTAGGTGACTAAGTACTCATAAAGAAAGTTACTAGTGTATAGGACTTATTTTTTCTGCGATTAAAATCTCCTTGCCTGAAATTTGGAATGACCTTATTGAAATTCGTACCATAGTATTTATATAATGATTGTCGGCAAAAAACTCGTGATTAAACACGCTATCATCGATAGGAATTATTTTATCCACATCTCCAATTTTGACAAAAAGCGCTGAAGTAAGATATTTCGCTTTTATTGCGGTTGATTCAGACAATTCTTCCGCATTTTCAGGAAGCTTTCCATAGTCGGTTAGTCTCGCATTAACAATTGTGACATCCTTTTCAACATAAGAATTGTATTTGCATGAAATCAAGAGAAAAAACATCAAAATGATCTTCATAGTACTAATTTTCACGATTAATTCACGGATTCTGTGACGGCTGGGGCTAATCCCGGGTCGCTTGTCACCTGCGGATTTTCCGCAAGTTAAAAATATATTGGCAAATCAGGCATTCAGTTACAAAATTCAACTATGACCGGAAGTGAGGAGTAGCGGCTATTATTATCTTACTTTTATATTGCGCTCTTTCAGGAGATTTTGTAGTTCTGTTCTCTTGTACTTTGTACTGTTAACCAATTTATAAATCATAAATAAAGGAATTATTGCCAAAAATCCTATACTGTCGTTCACGACACCATAAATTATTACTCCGATCAAAAAACCAATCAGTACTGCATTAGTGAGGGAAGTAGATCTCATCCTTTTCGCTTCCAGTAATAATTCCTGATCTGTCATTTCCGATAATTTTATTTGCTCTTTATTCTCATTCATGATGCGGATTTAGATTAAGTTGCCTTAGAGATTTATTACGATAAAAGGTTCCATTACGATTGCGCTTTTTCGAAATTAATGAATTTAATATTTGTACGATTAAACTAATTTTTAATACGATGCTTTCATCATACTTTTTTCTCGTTTGTGTGGAAGTAAGAGTGACTTAGGTGAATAGCGGCTACCGACCGGGGCAAACCGCATTTGGCGTTTCGGTGACCTGCGTATTCTCCGAAAGTTAAGATACTATTGGTAATACACATCTTTGAAACCGAACAGCAGTCATGTTGATCCAGATTTACCAGTCTTTTCCATTTAAAAATTCGATGGTTCTCCTAATAAAGTCGGTGGATTCAAGGGTCTAACGCAACAAACCTTATTTTATATTAGATTCTCAAACA
>JADMKR010000034.1 GCA_015478765.1 Flavobacterium sp. | reverse complement strand
TCCCTACACGTCGCTTTCCGATCTAACTTGCGGCCCATTATTGGTCACTGTAACGATATAGGTCGAACTAGTGCCAGGCGTGTAGGAATTTTGATTATTGGTGTTCACCACAGAAATATCGGCACCGGTCGTCGCTTGGGTATCAATGTCGGTACAAGCCGCACATGAAGCGTCAGGATCGGTCGTTGCGCTACTAACGGCGACGGTGCTGTTAAGGTTTCCCGTATGACCAGCAGGAATCACCATAGTTATTGTGTAGGTCACCACGGCACCGTTTGTCAATGTTGGAATGGTATTATTGATAGGTATGTTCACGCCTGAAGAACCATTACTTCCAGTCCATGAAAACTGTGTGATACCAGCAGGAATCGCATTCAAGACATTTACGTTTTGTGCCGAATGTGGGCCATTATTGGTAACAACTACTTCATAGGTAACGGTTGAACCTGGAACATAAACCGATTGATTGTTGGTATTTGTTACGACTATATCAGCAATTGATTCACTAGTATTGATATCGGTACAAGTGAGACAGCTTGGAACAGGGTCGGCAGTTGCGCTGGTCGTCGAAGCATTCAATGTTAGTGGCCCTGTAAAAGAGATGGGTACGCCTACAGTTATTGTATATGTAACGGTTTGTCCATTTGCCAATGTGGCGATTAGATCGGAAAGTGCAACATTGGTACCTGAAGACCCATTGGTCCCAGTCCATGAAAATTGTGTTATACCTGCTGGAATGCCAGTCGAAACATTTACATTTATCGCATCATCGGGACCGTTGTTGATTACAGTTACCGTATAAACGCTCGATTCGCCTGGTGTATAGGTAGTTTGGGAATCTGTAATTGTGGTCACGATATCGGCCTCTGGCGGTGGCGCGACATACAAAACATCGGTATCAATGCAATATGTACAGCCGGGCACAGGGTCAACCGTAGGGGTCGTCCACGTGGCAGCATTAATCAGGTTACCCGTAAATGAAGACGGTATTTGTACTGTAATCGTAAACACAACTTGCTCGTTTGCAGGGAGAGATGTGATTACTTCGTTAATTGGCGCATTTGTTCCGGAAGAGCCATCCGATCCTACCCACGAAAAGTTTGTTATTCCAGCGGGAATAGCATTTTGAACGTGAACATTGGCGGCGGTTAACGGCCCGTTATTTTTAACTGTTACAGAATATGTGGTAGTCGATCCAGGGATATAGGCATCTTGATTATTGGTGTTGACTATTTCTACATCGGCGCCGATAGCTTTGGTATCGATATCGATGCATTGGGTACAGCCCGGATTCGGATCTGGCGTAGTGGAAGTTACGACTGTCTCACTGATGAGATTTCCGTTAAGTGCCCCCGGAATTTCCATGGTGATGATGTAAGTGACCATCGCACCGGCCGGCAAGCTTGGAATCGTATTTAAAAGCGGGATATTCTCACCACTCGAACCATTGCTTCCCTGCCAGTAAAAATAATTTATACCGGCCGGAATCGCATTTGACACGTTTACATTTACGGCAGCCTGCGGTCCGTAATTAATCACGGTAACAGTATAAACGTTATCGGTTCCGGGAATGTAGGTTGTCTTGAAATCTGTGTTGGTTACTACTAAATCGGCTTGGGCGAAGCTCAGAAAAGAGGACAAAAGGCAACACAAGAGTAGAATTCTTTTCATGCGGTATATAAATAAAATTACAGCTTTCACGAAATTTTCGCAAAAACTGCAGTAAGTGTTAATAATTCTTTAATTCCCCAAATATACCCAAACGCTCAAAATAACTTTGTTAATTTTGATAAAAATATCTTTCACATGACAGAAATACTTATTAAAGAAACTCAAAATCCCACAATACTTAAATTTGAATTACCCGAATTTGTAACCCAAGGCCAGAGTTTCGAATACAAGAATATTGACGAAGCCAAGCAATCTCCACTGGCGCAGCAACTGTTTTATTTACCATTCGTTAAAACCGTTTTCATATCGGGGAATTTTATTGCAATCGAAAAATACAGCATCGTGGAATGGCCGGACGTGAAGGATGCGCTTGCCGAGCAAATCGCAGCCTATGTCGCCACCGGCGTACCAATAGTAGCAATTCCGACAGCGACCGACAAAAAACAGCCAATTACCGTATATGGCGAAACGACACCCAATCCGTCGGCATTGAAATTTGTTGTTAGCCGCATGCTCACCAAATCGGCAGCCGAATTCAAAAACATCGATCAGGCGGCGGCGTCCCCGTTATCGCGCGAGCTGTTTAACTTTCCATATGTCAAGGAAATTTTTATCGATGAGAATTACATTTCGGTTACCAAATACGATATTTACGAGTGGAACGATATTTCGCATGAGCTGCGAAGTTTCATCAAACAGTACATTGAAAATGGTGGGACTGTACTCGATGAATCAATGATCATCGCCTCACCGGAACAGGAAAAACAGAAAATCTCCAATTTTGACAGTCTCGACACGACTTCGCAGCAAATCATCAACATTCTTGAGGAATATGTAAAACCTGCGGTTGCGGCCGATGGCGGGAATATCCTGTTCGACTCCTACGATCCCGTAGACAAACGCGTAAAAGTCGTATTACAAGGAGCTTGCAACGGCTGTCCGTCATCGACTTTCACATTGAAAAGCGGCATCGAAAATATGCTGAAGGATATGCTGAAGGATGACGATATCAAAGTGGAAGCGTTAAATGGCTAGCATAATAAATCGTAAAAAATTAACTTTAAGCGTCTAATTGGACGCTTTTTTTATTTCATATATCCCGACGTACATCGGCCAAAAATAGTAAATTCATGAACGAACTGATAAACGAAACCAGCCCTTATCTGCTTCAACATGCCGCAAATCCTGTTCACTGGAAAGCATGGAACGCGAATTCATTGGCGACAGCCAAAAACGAAGACAAACTGATAATTATAAGTGTGGGTTACTCGGCCTGTCATTGGTGCCATGTGATGGAACATGACAGTTTTGAAGATGTAGAAGCTGCGGCGGTAATGAACGAACATTTCATCAGCATAAAAGTCGATCGCGAAGAGCGGCCCGATGTCGACGCAGTTTATATGAAAGCTGTTCAGCTAATGGGCGGAAACGGTGGCTGGCCGCTGAATATCGTGGCGCTTCCGGATGGCAGGCCGGTTTGGGGAGGCACCTACTTTCCGAAAAAAGATTGGATCGATTACCTCGAACAGCTTGCCGCGATGTATAAAAATGAGCCGGATAAATTACTCGAATATGCCGGGCGGCTGCACAACGGAATACAGTCGGTAAGTGCGGTTCAAATGAAAGAATCCCCTGCCGCAAGTCAGGATTTGCTACCGCCGTTAATCAAAAAATGGAAGCGCAACTTCGATCACGACTTTGGCGGAATGGCGCGTTCGCCTAAATTCATGATGCCAAATAATTACCAGTTCATGCTTCGGTATGCCACCGAAAAAAACGATACGAAGTTGTTGGATTTTGTAAACCTGACATTGACCAAAATGGCCTATGGCGGATTGTTCGATACCGTTGGCGGCGGCTTTTCGCGCTACTCGGTCGATATGAAATGGCATGTGCCTCATTTTGAAAAAATGCTGTACGATAATGCGCAATTGGTCTCGCTATATTCGGAAGCGTATAAAGTTTCAGCCAATCCATTATATAAGGAAATCGTACAAAAGACAACAAAATTCGTAATCAGCGAACTCGGAAATGGTCGCGGCGGGTTTTATTCGGCACTGGATGCCGACAGTCTTGATGCCAGCGGAAAACTGGAAGAAGGCGCGTTTTATGTATGGACAATCGCCGACCTTCAGAGGATTATCGGTACCGATTTTGAACTTTTCAGCGAGGTCTTCAATATCAATGACTTCGGATATTGGGAAAAAGGACACTATGTGCTGATCCAAAATCGGCCGACTGCAGAAATCGCGGCAAAGAATAATTTATCGGAAACCGAACTACATGCCCGGAAAATCGAATGGGAACATTCACTGTTTTCCGAACGAGAAAAAAGAAATAAACCACGGCTTGATGACAAATGCCTGACTTCCTGGAACGCTATGATGGGCAAAGGTTTTGTTGATGCGTATAAAGCTTTTGGTGACCAATCGTATTTGGACATGGCAGTTGCCAATGCCGATTTCATAATTGGCGAGTGCCTTTCCACTGAAGGCAACCTTTTTCACAGTTATAAAGCCGGGCGCAGCACCATCAACGGTTACTTGGAAGATTATGCGCACCTCATCGATTTGGTGATCGCTCTGTATCAGGTTTCATTTGAGGAAAAGTGGCTTCAAACAGCAAAATCGCTGACTGATCATTGTTTTCAGGAATTCTACGACCAATCCGGATTTTTCACCTTTACGTCGAAACGGGATCAGCCACTAATCGCGCAGCATTTCGAAACCGAAGACAATGTAATTCCTGCATCCAATTCCGTTATGGCCGGAAATCTCCTGACTTTAGGCGTATTATACTCTGAAACACATTACGAAGAAACTGCGAAAAAAATGATAAATTCGATTGTGACAGATGTCGATTATCCACCGGCATTTTCCAATTGGCTGCTACAATTCATGAGGTTGTCTGATGCAAATCGGGAACTTGCAATCTGCGGACCCGACGCGGTTCAGATGGCTGCCGTTTTACACCAACAATATCTACCGCATGTATTGATTGCCGGAACCACATCGGATTCCAACCTGCCATTTTTGTCGAACCGATTTGAAGCCGGAAAAAATCTATTTTATATCTGCCGGAATAAAACATGCCAACTTCCTGTGGAAACGATGGAGGAAGCAGTTGAGCAGCTAAAGATTAATGCTGTTTTTTAGACGCAATCAGGAAATCCTTTAAATAGTAGGGCTCGAAATAAGCAACATCTTCAAATTCACTTTTAATGAATTTATCAAAGCTCAATTGCGCCATCGAACTGGCCGAAGGGAAAACAATATCTTCCAGAAATGTGATATTCGGCCCCGTCAAAACCGGCTTGCACTTATCGGCGCAATCACCTACGATATGAATCTTTTCGGTTATGTCTGAAAATGAATTTTCGTCGATGATTTGCGCCATGATTTCCCGTTGGGAATTTCCCCGCGTGTCAAAAATCGCACTGTAAACCTCCATACGTCGGGCATCGATCATCGGAATAACCAAACCTTCTGAAACATTCGCCTGCATGGCCAACGCTTGTAAAGTATCGGTTGAAATGAGCGGAATTCGCAATGCATAAGACAAACCTTTAGCTGCCGACACGCCAATTCGGAGTCCGGTGTAAGAACCTGGTCCGCGGCTAACGGCAATTGCCGATAATTCCGAAAAAGTAATTTTGGATTCGAGCAGTACTTCTTCAAAAAATACATGCAATTTTTCGGCATGCGAGTAACCGCTTTCGGCGACCTCCCGCAAACTTATAACTTCTCCACTGGCGGAAATGCTCACCGAACAGTTTCGGGTTGCAGTTTCAATATTAAGAATGTAAGCCACTACTTTTTCTTTGGCTTTTCTGAAGCTTTTTCGTCTTTGACATTGACTTTATCGCCCGCTTCCAAATCTTTTGAAACGGTGGTGTATGGTCCTGTGATTACAATGTCACCTTTTTTGAGTCCGGATGTGATCTCTATATTGGTATCGTCCTGAATTCCGGTTTTTATGACTCGTAGTTTCGCTTCATCGCCTACTTTAACGAATACGCATTCGAATTTTTTATCGCTTTTCGGGGCCTCAGGATTTTTATCAGTATTTGCCACCGATGTTGTATCCGATTTAATCACTACGCTACTGATAGGCACAGCCACGATATTTGATTTTCGTTTGGTGATGATATCGACCGTAGCAGTCATGCCAGGGCGGAAAGGCGAGTACGTTTCGGGCTGACCCTCAAGTAAATCCTGATACGATTCTTTCAAAATACGAATTTTAACCTTGAAATTGGTTACCTGATCTGCGGTAAGATCACCACTTGCCGAATTGGAAATACTGGTTACAGTACCGCGAAATTTCTTCTTCATATAAGCATCGACTTCCACTCTGGCCGAGTCGCCAACGCTGACCTTGACGATATCATTCTCGTTCACGTCGACCTCAACTTCCATATTGTTCAGGTTTGCTACCCGCAATATTTCGGTTCCCGTCATTTGTTGTGTTCCCAATACACGCTCTCCCAACTCGACACCCAGCATCGAAATTGTTCCGTCGGCTGGGGAATAAATTGTTGTTCTGCCGAGATTATCCTTGGCTTCACTCACGGTTGCACCTGCACTTTGCACGTTGTAGAATGCTGCCTGCCGATTTGCTTTCGCAACCTGATAGGCCGATACCACGCCATCCCACTCCGCTTTTGAAATTATGCCTTTGTCGAACAATGCTTTGTTTCGATCGTAATTTGCTTTGGCCTCGCTTAGCTGCGCTTCCGCCTGCGTAAGTCCGGCTCGGGTTCCCGAAAGGTTTGACACAGTACGGTTTAATCCTGAGGTGTATAAATCGGGATTAATTTTTACCAACAACTGACCTTTCTTAACGACCTGTCCTTCTTTGACGGGAAGTTCGATAATTTCACCCGACACTTCCGATGAGATTTTCACTTCCACTTCGGGTTGGATCTTTCCGGTTGCCGACACAGTTTCTACAATTGTCATTTCGCCAACGGTACTAACCTCCACTTCTTTTCCTTGCTGTTTTTCGCCGAAAACACCGGCTTTTGAAAGCACCAGCAATAGGATTACTAATATGACGGCACCTCCCAGGAAATACATTGTTTTTTTTGACATCGTGCTAATTTTTAATTATCGGTATACCGAAATAGAATTCGACAACTTTCACGCGGAAAGCATAATCGTATTTGGCTCTTATGACCTCTGATTGTGCGTTCGCATATAATGTTTGCGCCTGATTAAAATCGAACGCGTTCATCATTCCCACTTTATATCGTTCCGAAGCATATTCATAGGCAAGTTCGCGGGCTTCTAAAGCCGCCACCGCCGATTCATAAGCGTTTAAGGCACCTTTGGCATCGGTAAATGCAGTATAGACATTGCGCTCTAAGGTCAATTCTTCCTGCGCATAGGCAATTTTGAATCTGTCAACTGCAACTTTGGATCGTTCGACGGCATTTCGGGTCGCGAATCCATTCAACACCGGAATGCTTAACTGAAACCCGAATGAGTGTCCTTTATTTTCATTGAAC
>JADMKR010000033.1 GCA_015478765.1 Flavobacterium sp. | reverse complement strand
CCTGAAGTGATAAATTTACGGTCGATGCTCACACCTGCTTTGTCAAGTGCTTCTGCGATATCAATGTTTGTGATAGATCCGAAAAGCTTCTCACCACCTGCTTTCGCAGATATTTTAATATCAAGAGCTTTGATTGATTCTGCCTGTTTTTTGGCATCGTCAACAACTTTAGCTTCTTTGTGCGCTTTTTGTTTCAGGTTTTCAGCCAAAATTTTCTTGGCTGAAGGCGTTGCCATGTGACCAAGTCCTTGCGGAATCAAAAAGTTGCGACCATATCCTGGTTTTACTGTAACGACATCGTCTTTAAAACCTAAGTTCGCTACGTCATTTTTTAATATAATTTCCATAATTCTGCCTCTTTATTATTTTAGTAAATCAGCCACATATGGCATTAACGCTAAGTGACGGGCTCTTTTGACAGCAACTGACACTTTTCTTTGAAATTTCAATGAAGTTCCGGTTAAACGGCGTGGAAGGATTTTCCCTTGCTCGTTTACGAATTTCAAAAGGAAATCGGCATCTTTATAATCGATGTATTTGATTCCTGATTTTTTGAAACGACAGTATTTCTTCTGTTTGTTCGTTTCTATGTTTAAAGGCGTAAGATATCTGATATCCCCGTCTTTTTTTCCTGAAGCTGATTGTTGTAATGTTGCCATGATGTTACGCTTTTGCTGCTTTTAATTTAGTTCTTCTTCTTTCAGCCCATGAGATTGCATGCTTGTCTAGACTTACAGTCAAAAAACGCATGATTCTCTCGTCACGTCTGAATTCGGTTTCGAAAGCGATAAGCACTTCACCTGGAACCTTAAATTCGAATAAATGGTAAAAACCACTTTTTTTGTTCTGGATCTCGTAAGCCATTTTTTTCAGGCCCCAATCCTCTTTTGATACCATTTCTGCTCCTCTGGACGTAAGAAAATCTTCGAATTTGCTTACTGTTTCCTTTACCTGAACCTCAGATAAAACGGGATTTAAAATGAAAACAGTTTCATAATGATTCATAATTGAAATATTAATTTGTTAAAATGGCTGCAAAAGTAAGCATTATTTTTTAACCTGCAATAGGTTTTTCACTATATTCGTCGTATGGTAAAAAAAGCCGATAAACATTAGGTTTGTATTAAATAATCATTTATTTTCGTTTTTCCAAATCAAATTTAGAAAAGTATGAAATTAAATTGTGTGGTTGTAGATGACAGCTCGATCCAGAGGATGATCATCGCAAAGTTAGTGAATAATCACCCGAATTTACATTTGATCGGTGATTTTTCCAATGCAATTGAGGCAAAAAACTGCATGTCGGTTCACACTGTAGACCTTATTTTTCTCGATATTGAAATGCCAGTCATAAGCGGATTTGATTTCTTGGACGGCCTAAAGCAAAAACCTCAGATCATTTTTATCACCTCCAAAGCAGAATATGCGATGAAGGCATTCGATTATGATGCAACGGACTACCTACAGAAACCGATTGCTCTTGATCGTTTCAACGCATCGGTTAAACGAGCCATGGATTTCCACCTCTTAAAAAAGGAGAACCAAGAAGAAGATGGCGAGCATATTTTCATCAAAAGCAATCTGAAAAAATTAAAAGTATTCACTTCTAAAATTAAATGGATTGAGGCTTTTGGCGACTACGTGAAAGTGGTGACCGAGGAAGACAGCAACCTGGTTCTGTCCACCATGAAATCATTTGAAAAAGATTTATCGAAAGACAAGTTCATCCGCGTTCATAAATCATACATCATCAATATCGACAAAGTTGAAAGGTTTAACAGTAAATACGCAGAAATAGGAGTAACAAAAATACCTTTGAGCCGCAACAAAAAAGAAGATCTTGTTCGCGCATTGGCAATTGCCTAATAAAAATCGACATTAACAATGGTCTTGATGGCGCGGAATTGCGCTACAGCTTCAAAACTATCCAATATTTTGCGGATAGTTTTTTTTGTGCCCTGTAATGGGTAATCCGGTGGGATTTTAATTAAAATCTGCCGAATGTATTCATTCCGGATACGCGAAATCACAGGCTCTTCCGGACCAAGGACGGGAATATTCAACGTCTGGTTTAATACTTCATACAGCCATACCGCGCCCGCGTTGAGTTTATCAAAATCGCGATGCTTCAATGTTAGCCGTATCATTTTATAATATGGCGGATATTTATAGATTTTCCTTTCGTACAACTGCTCGGTATACATACCTTCATAATCATTCCGGGTCACCTGCTGAATCGTGTTGTGCACCGGATTATAGGTCTGTATAATCACCTTACCCTTTTTCTCCGACCGCCCTGCCCTTCCCGCTACCTGCGTCATCATCTGGAAACTGCGTTCCAACGCCCGAAAATCGGGGTGATAAAGCATGTTGTCGGCATTCATGATCCCTACCAGGGTTACGTTATCGAAATCCAATCCTTTGGCCAGCATCTGGGTTCCAACCAGAATATCGGTCTCACGGTTTTTAAATCCGTCGATTATTTTCTCAAATCCGAACTTCCCCCGAGTAGTGTCCTGATCCATTCTGCCGATTCGCGCAGTTGGAAACAGTTCAACCAACTCCTGCTGTATCTGCTCGGTTCCGAAACCTTTCGTCATTAAATCGACACTGGAGCACACCTGACAATGCGTATGCTTCACAGTCATGTATCCGCAATAGTGGCAACGCAGCTGATTTTTATGTTTGTGATACGTAAGACTGACGTCGCACTGCATACAATTGGGCACATTGCCACAAGTCATGCATTCAATTACTGGTGAATATCCGCGCCTGTTCTGAAAAAGGATTACCTGCTCGCCCAGAGCCAACGCATCGGTGATATGTTCGAGCAAAGTGTCGCTGAAATGACCCGACATTTTCTTCCGGAAGTATTTATCCTTTAGATCAACCAGTTCGATATCGGGCATCATGACGTTGCCGTAGCGTTCTGTTAATTCGACAAGCCCATACTTTCCGCTTTGCGCATTGTAGTATGTCTCAATGCTTGGCGTCGCCGATCCCAACAAAACCTTCGCCTCGTGCATATTGGCCAACACTATCGCCGCATCCCGCGCATGATAACGCGGTGCAGGATCGGATTGCTTAAAATTTTGCTCGTGTTCTTCATCGACAATGATGAGTCCCAATCTATCGAATGGCAAAAACAACGCCGACCGTGCCCCAATAACAACGCGGGCCTTTTCGGATCGCGATAAAACATTCCTCCATACTTCAACGCGTTCATTATTGTTATACTTCGAATGAAACACCGCAACCTGATTGCCAAAATAGGCGACAAGGCGGCTTACCAACTGGGTCGTAAGGGCAATTTCGGGCAGCAAATACAAGACCTGCTTGCCTTTGGCCAGAAAACCTTCTATTACCTTAATATATATCTCCGTTTTTCCGCTTGAAGTGAGGCCGTGCAATAAGACCGTTGGCCGCGTACCAAATTCATGTGTGATCTTATGATAAGTGACCAATTGCGCTTCGCTTAATTGCGGACTTTCCCGAGATTGATCCGCATCGAAAACCACCCTGTCGTGCTGAAGGTGATATTCCTCAAAAATACCTTTATCGATCAGCGCTTTGATAACGGCCACAGTGGCGCCCGATGCTTCAACCAGTTGCTGTACGGTAATTGACGCATTGATGGCCGAACGGGAAAAATAGGCGAGTATAACCTGCTTCTGCTTCTCGGCATTCCTCAGTTCATGAAGCAATATTTCGAGGCGGTCATTGGTCGCAAACTGCGGTACAAGCCTGACATACCGCACCAGTTTTGGCTTATAAATTTCGCTGATCTCATCCTGCAGCACGACAATTCCGTCATCGATCATTTTCTGAACGATCGGAAAAATCTGTTTTTTGTTTAATATCGCGACAATATCATGCACTTTTAATGTTGATTGCTGCTGCAACGCCTGCCAGATAAGAAATTGGTCGTCGGGCAGCGATTCCGATTCAATAACTGCATTCCGCTGTAATGATATCATAGTTTCATTTTCCAGCAGAAATGCGCTTGGCAACGCACTTCGGTACACATCACCAATACCACACATATAATAGGACGCAATCCATTGCCAGTGTGCGATTTGAATTTCATTAACTATAGGTTCGTGATCCAGGATTTCATGGATCTGCTTTGCGTCATACTGCAGTGGCCGGTCGTTGTGCAAACCGATTACCAGGGCTGTATATATCTTGCTCCGGCCAAAAGGAACCGCTACACGCATACCTATCTTGATAAAATCAAATTCGGTTTCCGATACTTCGTATGTAAATGTTTTGGAAAGTGAAAGTGGCAATACCACTTCGATAAAATAAGACATTATAGGACTGTAAGTTTATTGCAGGGCGAGATTATTGTACACGGTGCCAGTATTGCGTGCGACCTAAAAATGCAAGCCCGATATAACCGCGGACCTTAAGTTTATTGGCATTTTCGAGCGTGATATAGCAATCGTACAATTTCCCGTGTTTGGGATCCAAAATTTCACCACCGTTATATTCATCGCCATCTTTTGTTAGCCCTTTGATTACAGTCAAACCAATAAGTGGCTTGTTTTTGTCGGCGCCCGGGCAACTGACACATTTTTTATTTCGATCGGCCGGATTGAAAATTTCCAAAACCTTACCATATATCTTCCCCTGGTTTTCAAAAATTTCTACTATGGACACAGCCTCACCGGTATGATCATCGATCGCTTTCCATTTTCCGAGCACACTGCCCTTTTGTGCCATGATAACGGCGGGGACTATTGCTAAAAGGAAAATCAGAATATTTCTCATAACGAAGCGTTCATGGTTGTAGGTTTGACAAAATATTGCCGGAATTTCAAAGTTATAAGAATATTGGTGCCGATTGCATAAAAGAAACATAAAATCTGTTAAGTAAACAAATTTTTACGTCTAACACGTTCGATCACAGCGTCGAGTTCAAATCCCAGCAACAATATCATGCAGTTAATCCAGATGTAAAACATCATGATAAGCAATGTCCCGATGGAACCGTACAGTTCGTTGTACTGCGAAAACCGTACGACCCAAATTCCGAAAATATACGATAATATGATCACCAGGACTGTCGTAAAAACCGACCCGGTGGTTATAAAAGAGCGCGTCCGTGAGTTTTTGGTGCCAAATTTAAACAGTATCGAGACCGTCACCAGAATCATAAGAACGATGAATATATACCGACCCATTTCTACCAATGACACTTTATCGCTGAACAGATATTTAATCTTCAGGCTTTGTATGAACACTTCAAATACAACAATCATCGATACTGTAAACAGTAATAACAGCGAAAGAATCAGCGACATTCCCGTTGCGACAACATACTGCCTGAGAAAACTTCGCTTTATCAACACATGATGTGACGTTTCAAATCCGCCCAAAATAGCATTCAGTCCGTTACTCATCAACAAAATCGACAATAGAAATCCGGTCGAGAGCAATCCGCTGTTACTGTTGCTCAAAGTATCGTGGATGATCACCGCAATCGCGTCATAAGTACGCGGTGGAACGCTATCCTCGACAAACGACAGAAAATCATATTGGAAATTCTCGATAGGAATATAAGGCAACAGGTTCAATATAAACAGTGCAAAAGGAAACAGCGCCATGAAAAAATTAAAAGATATCGCCGCGGCCCGATAGGTAAGAGCGCCCTCGGCAATACCGATGATATAGATCTCAAGAAGATCGTAAAGCGACAGCCCTTCGAGCCATGGCAGTTTGACCGACTTAAATCCGCGCACCATATTCCGTACAACCGGAATTTTCGCAAGTTTCTCTTCAATTTCCTGTGACACGCAACGCTGGATTTGCTGTTAAAACGCCTTCAGGCTTAAGTCCATATTGTAAACCGAATGGGTCAAAGCCCCCGATGAGATATAATCGACACCGCAATTTGCATATTCGGCTATTGTTTTTTCATTGATATTACCCGATGATTCCGTTTGGCACCACTCGCCTATCAGCGCTACAGCTTCGCGGGTGGCCGCAAAATCGAAATTATCAAGTAAAATTCTGTACACGCCGTCAGTCGACATAATTTCCCGCACCTCTTCCAGATTGCGCGCTTCAACAATGATTTTTAAATCAAGATTTTTCGATTTGAGATATTCCTTTGTTTTGGCAATAGCCAATGAAATACCACCGGCAAAATCGATATGGTTATCCTTTAGCATAATCATATCGTACAATGCAAAACGATGATTCTCGCCTCCTCCGATGCGAACCGCCCATTTTTCGATGGCGCGTATTCCCGGGGTGGTTTTGCGCGTGTCCAATATTTTCGTGTTGGTGTGACCAATAAGATCAGCAAAGTGACGGGTTTTGGTTGCAATAGCCGACATCCGTTGCATCGAATTCAATACAAATCTTTCAGCCATCAGGATCGATCGCGAACTGCCGGTTACGGTGAAAACAACATCGCCATATTTCACCGATGTTCCGTCGGGCATGTCTACGTTGAAAGTCAGATTGGGATCTACGTGTTTAAAAATCATCTCCGCAAATGCCACACCTGCAATGATTCCTTCATCTTTAACCAGTAATTTTGCCTTTCCGGAAGCCGATGCCGGTATGCAGGCCAGCGAACTGTGATCGCCTTCGCCTACATCTTCCCGAATAGCATTTGCGATGATCAGCTGTAACTCGGTTTGGAACTGTTCTTCTGATATCATGGTTCAATTTTATGCTAAAGTAGGATTTATTTTAGGAATATTAAATTTCGGCACCGGCCAAATGGGCAATTCGAATTGTTGCCGTAATTTTGCATAAACGCCTTTCATGAACATCCGCCTGATCGCCATCGGCAAGACCGATAATAAATCGCTTCAGATTCTCATCGACGAATACATTAAACGATTGTCGTTTTACGTGCGGTTCGACATCGAAATAATTCCCGACATAAAAGACCGAAAAAACCTGAGCGAAGCGGTTCAAAAGGAAAAAGAAGGCGAACTGATACTTTCCAAAATATCAACAACCGACCAACTCATATTACTGGATGAAAATGGCAAAATGTTCACCAGCGTCGCTTTTTCGGATGAATTGCAGAAGAAAATGAATTCAGGCGTTAAAACATTGGTGTTTGTTATTGGCGGTCCGTACGGTTTTTCAGAAGCGGTTTATCGGAAGGCAAGCGGAAAAATATCGC
>JADMKR010000032.1:697-7297 GCA_015478765.1 Flavobacterium sp. | reverse complement strand
TTATCAGCTTTTTCACTTTCGATAAAGTGTCTTTCACAAGCGACATCTCACAGTTGAATTATATTCCGGATGATATTCGCGCTGCCGAAAAAAGCCTCGAAGAATCGACAAGTCTGACTTCCAAATCACTCTATGTCGTTAGCCACGGTACCAACATCGAACAGGTTCTTGAAGCCAATTCAAATTTAGCTGATCAATTGGCCGCTAAGAGAAACGACGGTGCTATTCTGGACTATACATCATCGGGTGAATTACTTCAATCCAGCAACCAGCAGCAGCTGAAAATCGATCGATGGAATTCATTTTGGAACCCACAAAGAAAATCGGATTTACGGCAAAACCTGACCTCGGCAAGCACTAAACTCGGCTTCAATCAAACCGCATATCAGCCTTTCTACGAAATGTTGGACAGTTCATTCGGCAAGTTAGATGTCGAAGATTTCCTGGCCGTCGAAATGTTTTCACTGAGCGAATTCTTTGCCGAGAAAAACGGCTTTATCACCATTTCCACACTTGTTAAAGTAGGCGCCAACCAGCGCGAGTCTCTGATTGCGGAACTTGAATCGGACAAAGTCACCGTAATCGATCGCCAAAATGTAAACGAAACATTTCTCAACCAGTTAAAAACCGATTTTAGCACACTGATAAATTTGTCGATTATTGCGGTAATGCTGATTCTTTACGTATTCTTTCGCCGAATAGAACTGGTTCTGATCAGTACCATCCCTATTCTTGTAACCGGACTGGTAACGGCGGGTATTATGGGGATCACCGGACTTGAACTGAATATTTTCAGCACCATTGTTTGTACACTAATTTTCGGACATGGCGTGGATTTCAGCATTTTCATGACCAGTGCGTTGCAAAAGGAACTCACATATGGCGATAGCGACTTTTCGACTTACCGCACTTCCATCATTTTAGCGGTAGTAACCACTTTGCTGGCCATTGGCGCATTGATATTCGCCGAGCATCCGGCGTTGAAATCCATTTCGGGGACTTCTCTGATTGGTGTATTCGCTGCGTTGGTCATCACTTTTGTATTCTATCCGATGCTGTTTCGCTTCTTCTTTACCAAAAGAGTCGCCAATGGGAATTCGCCATTTGAGTTACGCACGCTAATCCATTCCTCACTTTCATTCACTTATTACGGCGGTGGTGGTTTCCTGTTGTCGTTGATAAGCACTGTAATGATCAAAATTTTGCCACTTAAAAAAGAAAAGAAAATCAGGATGTTTCATACGGTAATGTCCAAGTTCATGATGTCGGTTTTATATTCAAATTGGTATCTGAAGAAAAAGATTGTCAATGAACACAGTGAGAATTTTGAAAAACCTGCCGTAATCATTGCCAACCATGCGTCGTTTCTCGATATTTTATCGATGGGAATGCTGAATCCGAAAATCATATTCCTGGTAAGTGACTGGGTTTACAATTCGCCTATTTTCGGTAAAGGTGTACGTTTAGCCGGATTTTACCCGGTTTCACAAGGAATTGAAGGCAGTATCGAACATTTGCGTGAAAAAGTTGAAATGGGTTATTCGCTGATGGTGTTTCCCGAAGGTTCGCGATCGGAAGACAATCATATACGCCGTTTCCACAAAGGCGCATTTTACTTGGCTGAACAATTCAATCTCGATATTCTTCCAGTCGTTATTCATGGCACAGCCGAGGTCTTGCCAAAAGGCGATTTCATTATAAACGACGGACCACTTACACTTACAATCCTGCCGCGAATATCAGCGGGCGATCAGTCTTTTGGAAATGATTATTCGGCCCGCACTAAAAACATAGGCGCATATTTCCGAAACGAATATGCCAAGATCCGCCACAAAATCGAAGGGCCGAATTATTTCAAAAAACTTATTATCGGTAGTTTTGCATATCGCGAACGTTCGATCGTAAAAACGGTGCGGGAAAATCTGGATCGTAAACTCGAATTTTATTACGATAATCAAATTGGTGCAAAAGCAAGGATCTTGCACCTAGCCAACGATTATGGTGAGACGGATGCCTTATTGGCAATGCAACATCCGCAGCGTAAGATTCACAGTTTTATCCAGTGTGATGAAAATAGAAAAGTTGCGCGTGCGAACCACATTACAATAAAAAAAGGTGTAATTTTTCCCGATACGATTGAAGATGTTGCCGATCGCGAGTTTGATGTTTTGATAATTTCAACCAATCCCGCTAACGTCGATCCCGTTTTCATTCGGAAATTTAAGCAGGTAATAATTGAACGTTGAAAATAAAGGAAATTGAAAGAGCATTATGATGTGGTGGTGGTGGGCAGCGGACTGGGCGGACTGGTATCGGCAATAATTCTTGCCAAAGAAGGCCGCAGCGTTTGTGTACTGGAAAAGAACAATCAATTTGGCGGTAATCTGCAGACGTTTGTGCGCGATAAAACCATTTTCGATACCGGCATCCACTATATTGGCGGATTGGAAAAAGGCCAAAATCTCCACCAGTATTTTCAGTACATCGGCATTATGGACGAGCTGCATCTAAAGCGGCTTGACCAGGATGGCTATGATATGATTTCGTTTGGAGACGATACAACCGAATATCCACATGCTCAGGGTTACGAAAATTTCGTAATGCAGTTGCTGAAGTTTTTTCCTGATGAGCAGGATGCCTTGGAAAAATATTGTGCCGAAATGCGGCGCATATGTGATTCTTTTCCGCTGTATAACCTGAACTACGGTGCCGGTTACGACTTGTCGCTTTTATCAATTAACACCCACGATTTTTTAAACTCCCTTACTACCAACGAAAAATTACGCGCGGTACTCGCAGGATCGAATTTCCTCTATGCCGGCATTGCCGATAAAACGCCGTTATACGTACATGCACTTTCGGTGAATTCCTATATACAAAGTGCGTGGCGTTGTGTCAATGGCGGAAGTCAAATTACAAAGCAACTCATTCGGCAGCTTAAAAAATACGGCGGAGAGGTTTATAAATATAAAGAAGTCACCGGGTTTGGTTTTGAGGGCGACAAACTGGCAACAGCTACGATCAATGACTCAGAAACTGTGCGGGGCGATATTTTCATTTCGAATATTGAACCTAAGACAACGTTGAAACTGATTGGTGCCGATAAATTCCGCAAGTCGTTTTATAAAAGGGTTCAGGGTTTGGAAGGCGTCCCGTCGGCGTTCAGTATTTACATCGTTTTCAAACCCGAGTCGTTTCCGTACCTGAATTACAACTACTATCATTTCAGGGATAGTGCTGAAGTTTGGACTGCGAATGAGTATACAGAGGAAAGCTGGCCACACGCCTTCATGGCATCCATGAACGTCGGAAAAAACACCAAACAATACGCCGAAAGTCTGACCGCCATCACTTATATGAATTTTTCGGATGTAGAACAATGGGCAGAATCACATAATACCACCGCCAAGGAAAATGACAGAGGCGAATCGTACAATCATTTCAAGGAGCGTAAAATCGAAAAATTCCTGCAGGCCATCGAAGTTAAATTTCCAGGGATACGCGACTCCATTAGGTCGGTTCATGCTTCAACGCCATTGTCCTATCGGGATTATATTGGCGGCGATCGCGGAAATCTGTACGGCTATATCAAAGATTCCAATAACCCGATGAACACATTCATTACGCCGAAAACAAAAGTTGAGAATTTGTTCCTCACCGGTCAAAGCATCAATATGCACGGTGTTTTGGGAGTAACCATTGGAGCAGTTTTGACCTGTTCGGAAATTGTAGGCAAAGAATACCTCATCAATAAAATTAACCATGAAGTGCGCAACGGCACAAAAAGTTAAAAATTTTGTAAAGGGGAAATGCCAACATTCCGATTTCTCTAAATTTATAAGAGTTCATTAAAATTGCTATGTTTAAAAAATGTTTACTTTATATTTCGCTGGTTGCGGTATTCTCCGGTTGCGGCATTTCCAAGTCGGTTAATCACAAACCCGAAACCGCACAATACGTTCAGACAATCCCGGTGGTAACCAAACATTCGCCAACAACATTTACCTCGGGCGATAATTTTTTCTTCAAGAATACCGACAATAACATGTGGGAGATGTATGTCGATGGCGATGCGCTGCAGCGCGGATTGATCATGGGCGCGATGGCCGATTCGCTCGTCAAGCGGCAGGAAACGGTATTTTTTGATAAAATCAGTCAAATTGTCCCATCTAAGTTTAAGCAGCGGTTATTGCGTCAATTTCTGAAGATCTACAATAGACAATTATACCAGCACGTAACCAACGAATATAAAACGGAGATTTACGGGGTTTCGCGATATGCCTCAGACGGGTTTGATTTTGTCGCACCCAAATATCTGCGGACGCTTTATCTCCATGGCGCTCACGACATCGGTCATGCCCTGACCGACCTCTCGCTGGTAGGCTGCACCTCGTTTGCCGTTTGGGGCGACAAAACCGACGACGGATCGCTCCTCATTGGCCGGAACCTCGATTTTTACGCAGGCGATAAATTTGCCGAAGATAAAATTGTCTATTTCATGCGACCTGAAAAAGGTCATCCTTTTATGTCAGTTTCCTGGCCAGGAATGAGTGGCGTTGTCTCGGGCATGAATCTCGAAGGTTTGACAGTTACCATCAATGCAGGCAAATCAACTATCCCATGGGTTGCCAAAACCCCTATTTCAATTCTGGCACGGGAAATACTGCAATATGCCGGAAACATTGAAGAAGCGATTACCATTGCCAAAAGCCGCAGGGTATTCGTTTCAGAAAGTATAATGATTGGCAGTGCTGCCGATAAAAAAGCAATACTGATTGAAGTATCGCCTAAGCATTTTGGCGTCTATGAAGTGCCGAATTCATCTGAATTGGTATGTTCCAATCATTTCCAAAGCGATACGTACAAAGACGATAAAAACAATAACAAACATATCGTCGAAAGCCATTCACAATATCGTTTCGACCGTATGACAGAATTGCTGGACGACGAGAAAAAAGTCAGCCCAAAAGACGCGGTCGATATTCTTAGAAATACAAAAGGACTCAACGATGATCCCTTGGGCTACGGAAATGAGAAAGCGCTTAACCAGCTCCTGGCCCATCATGCCATCGTGTTTAAACCCGAACAGCGACTTGTGTGGATATCGGCAAATCCATATCAATTGGGCGAATTCGTGTGTTATGACCTGAATAAGGTATTTGAAAAAAAGATTGAACAGCGAAAGCTCGTGACTATGGCCGAAACGCATAAAAATATTGCCAAAGATCCGTTTCTTGAAACCGAGGCGTATCGCAATTACGAACGCTACCGAATTGAAACCAAGGTTGTCGATAAAGCAATCGAAGAAAAATCGGATTTAACAGACGAATATCTGACAGCCTACCAGCAATTAAACCCAAATTATTGGGAGGTTTATTATAAATCTGGCTTGTACTACCAGCAAAAGAAAGAATATCAAAAGGCATTGGATTGTTATGCGAATGCACTTACGAAAGAAATTACTACATTGCCGGAGAAAGAAGAAGTCGAAAAACAACTCAAGAAAATGAAGCGTAAAGTGTAAACCTTGCTTCAACCATCCATGGAATTGCCATCAATTGAATATGCTGCACCAGCCGAAGTGCTTCGCCAACAAAACCGTATGCTCCGGCAAACGTTGCAGTATGCGGCCGAAAAATCTCCGTACTACAGGAAAATGTTCGCAGCGAACAAAATCGACATCGATAAAATCGCAAGCATTGCCGATTTGCAGCTGCTGCCCGTTACCACTAAAGACCAACTGCAGCAATTCAACGATGATTTTCTCTGTGTTCCCAAAAATAAAATTGCAGATTATAGTACGACCTCGGGCACTTTAGGCGATCCGGTAACATTTGGCCTGACCGATAAAGATCTCGATCGGTTGGCGTACAATGAAGCTTTGTCATTTGCCTGCGCCGGAGTGGGTCCAGGAGACGTTGTTCAGCTAATGACAACCATGGATCGCCGGTTCGTCGCGGGACTTGCCTATTTCCTCGGTCTGCGGAAACTGGGCGCCGGTGTAATTCGTGTGGGTGCCGGAATTCCGCAATTACAGTGGGACTCCATCTTGCAATATAAACCTAAATACTTGATCACAGTTCCGTCGTTTCTGCTGAAACTGATCGAATATGCCCAACTTCACGGCATTGATTACAATTCCAGTAGCGTAGTGGGTGCAATCTGTATCGGCGAGCCGCTACGAAATCAAGATTTCACTGAAAATCTGTTGGCGGCCAAAATAACGTCGCAGTGGAATATCAAACTATTATCGACATATGCCTCCACCGAAATGAGTACCGCGTTTACAGAATGCGAGGCAATGAAAGGCGGGCATCAGCACCCCGAGCTTATTATAACCGAAGTGCTTGATGAAAATGACAAACCTGTCATCTCCGGCAACAGCGGCGAACTTACGATTACCACTCTCGGTGTGGAAGGAATGCCACTGCTGCGCTTTAAAACAGGTGATATCGTACAAATGCATGATGAGCGCTGCTCATGCGGACGAACAACATCCCGCGTTGGGCCGGTTTTGGGTCGTAAGCAGCAGATGATAAAATACAAAGGCACTACTTTATATCCGCCGGCAATGCACGACGTGTTGAATCATTTCGACCA
>JADMKR010000032.1:0-687 GCA_015478765.1 Flavobacterium sp. | reverse complement strand
TTGAAAATCATGTGATCGAAATTTCCACCAATGAGTTCGGCACCGATGAGATATTGATAAAAATTGCAACCAAATCGCCATCAGAAGATCTCTTGCTTGAAATACGCGATTACTTCCGGGCGAAATTACGGGTGACGCCAAAAATAGAATTCGCTTCGTCTGAACTAATTGCGAGATCTGTATTTCCTGAAATGAGTCGCAAGCCTGTGCGCTTTTTTGATTTCAGGTAGGAAAGTACGTTCGGATTTATCTTCGCGCAATAATTGGCACATGCTTTCTGAGGAATTTTTAACCTCAGCACTCGATTTTAGTTACATTTGGTTTGTTGATAACCAATATTGTAACGATATGAAATCTAAAATTACCGCAATTGCATTTTTTGGGATTAGTATTTTGTCGGGTCAGGAAATGTTTACGGCTTCGGGCGGCGAACATATACCGCCGGCGCAGAATTCCGTTTGCCTTTCCGATGAAAAACGGCTGGAAATCCTCGACGGGCTGGAGCTGAATCGCCAACAATTAATCGATCAGGGGCTTCTGCAGCCGCTTTCTGCAGTACAAAATATGGTGCATCCGCTCTTCCAGTGGCCAGTGGTAAAAAATCCCGACTCACCTTATAATGATGTGTGGAGTATCAGTAACCATGTCGATCACAATGCTGCATTTCCAAATTTGATACAGGATTAC
>JADMKR010000031.1 GCA_015478765.1 Flavobacterium sp. | reverse complement strand
AGCTCACCGGGATCCGAGACCATCATTCCGGGAGTCTGCAACAAATCCTTCACCATACACCGGTCGTGGACCTTCATTGACGCTTGTGGGAATTCAGCCGAATCTTTGCAAATAATTACAATCGTTGGTCCGACTTCGATGTCATTTAACGAGTCTTTACCGGCCGATATGGTTTTAGAATGCGGTACCGTTCCGCCGCCGCCCTCGCTTACGGTCACCAGTTTGTGCGGTGAAAATATACCGGTTGTATTTACCGAAACTACAAGCGCGGGAACGTGTCCGACATTATCGGAAATTACACGGACGTGGGAAGCCGTTGACGAATGCGGCAACCATGCGAAGCACACGCAAATTATTACTATCACCGATCTCACACCACCGCAACTGACAACACCGTTTGATCAGACAGTAGCGGTCGTTTGTTCCGAAATTCCGCCAATACCCGAATTACAATTTGTCGATGCCTGCACTACTCTTGGCGAAATCACATTCAGCGAAGTTATTCAGGACATGACCGATTCGACATATCAGTTAATACGAACCTGGATAGTACCCGACAGCTGTAACAATATAAGTACATTTACCCAAAATATTAGCGTTACCGACATCCTAAACGAGAGTTCGACAACCGTTTATGCAGCGTGTAATTCTGATATTGGCCTGACGTTAGACCTGTTTGCCAATATTCCTACCGACATTGCCGGCGGCGGAACTTTCACAGAAATTGAAGACAGCGGCGCCCTGAACGGATCCATATTTTCACCCAATGGATTATCCACAGGAGATTATAAGGTTATTTATGAATCGGTTGCAGGTGACTGCCCGGCATCGGTGGAAATTACGATAACCGTCGATGACGACTGTAGCGTATTTCCAGCATGTACCATCATGGTGCACAATGCGATTTCCCCCAACAACGATGGGGCTAATGAAATTTTTTATATTGAAAACATCGATAATATCGCATGCTTCCCTACCAATCAGATTGAAATTTACAACAGATGGGGAGTTTTGGTATATGAAACCACTCAGTACAATAATGCCGACCGAAGTTTTCGCGGAGTTTCGGAGGGAAGGGCCACTGTCAAAAAATCGGAAGAGCTACCAACCGGAACCTATTTCTATCTTCTTCAATACACAAAAGCCGACGGAAGCGTGACAAAAGAAGATGGATATTTGTACCTTTCGCGATGATGCCCAAGCTTTAAAAAGCCATAATATGAAAAGAATTCTACTATTGCTTTTGATACTGTGTAACTGGAACGGCTACGCACAACAAGACGCGCAGTTCACACAATACATGTATAACACCATAAATATTAACCCGGCATACGCCGGATCGCGCGGCGCCGTCAGTATTTTTGGATTGCATCGAACGCAGTGGGTTGGTATGGATGGTGCGCCGGTCACCAATGCGTTTTCTGTCAACTCCCCTATCTCAGGCAGTAAAATCGGATTGGGACTTTCTTTTCTGAATGATAAAATCGGTCCGGTCAATGAAAACAGTATTTCAATTGACGTTTCTTATACAGTTCAAACTTCTGAAACCTATCATTTATCTTTCGGTATTAAAGGAACGGCAAATTTATTTAATCTTGACCGTGACAAACTTACGCCACAGACGCAAAACGACCCCAGCCTGGTAGGCTTTGACAACGAATTCTCGCCAAACATTGGCGCCGGTATCTATTGGCATTCCGACAGGAACTATATCGGAATTTCGGTCCCAAACTTTCTTGAAACCACCCGCTACAGTGATAATGATGTTGCCATTAATCAGGAACGACTGAACTTTTACCTGATTGGCGGTCATGTTTTCGATTTTTCGCCTTCCTTGAAATTCAAACCTGCCTTTCTTGTCAAAATGGTTTCGGGAGCGCCTTTACAGGCCGACATTTCGGGTAACTTTTTAATAAATGAAAAGTTTGTACTCGGCGCAGCCTACAGGGTAAGTGCGGCAGTAAGCGGCATGGCCGGATTCCAGGTCAGCGACGGAATTTTCATCGGATACGGATACGATTTGGAAACTACAAAATTGCGTAATTACAGCAGCGGATCACATGAAATTTTCCTGCGCTTTGAACTTTTCGGAAATTATAATCGCATCGTATCACCGAGGTTTTTCTAAATTTATCAGCCATGAAAAGAGTTTTGCTTGTTATTTCACTGATAGTAATCCTGTTTCCCCACACAGGAGCGGCCCAATCTGGCCAAAAGGAAAGAGCCGATAAAAAATATGAGGCCTTCGCCTATATCGATGCCATCAAAACTTATGAGCGCCTGGCAGAAAAAGGATATAAATCGGCCGACATGTTTCAAAAACTCGGAAATGCCTATTTTTTCAATTCCGATTATGAAAACGCAGCAAAATGGTACGCCCAGTTGTTTTCTATGAAAAAAGATGCAGAACCCGAATATTATTATCGATACGCGCAATCTTTGAAGTCATTGCAGCAATATGATAAATCGGATGAGTTGATGAAACAATTCGCCGCGAAATCGGCCGCCGATTCACGTGCCAAACTATTCATGAACAATCAGAATTATAGAGACAAAATCGAAGCTAACTCGGGTCGGTTTACCATTGCCGATGCCGGAGTGAATTCCGAGTATTCCGATTATGGCAGTGCGATCTTTAACAATCAGCTGATCTTTGCCTCTGCACGCGATACCGGCGGAGTGTTTAAACGAAAACATAAATGGACCAATGAGTCGTTCACGAATTTATATGTGGCTGCGATCGATAGTGGATCTGTTGGTGAAGTCACTAAATTCGCACGCGGCATCTCGTCAAAATTTCATGAATCAACTCCGGCCTTTTCTAAAGATGGGAAAACAATGTACTTTACGCGGAATAATTACAACGACGGAAAAAAAGGTAAAAATTCGCAAAAGATAACATTGCTGAAAGTTTACAAATCTACCTTGCAGGGCGATGGCCGTGATCAAAAGTGGTCTGATGCGGTGGCGCTTCCCTTCAATTCGGATAACTATAGTGTTGCTCATCCCGCTTTGAGTGATGACGGAAAAGTGCTGTACTTTGCATCGGATATGCCGGGAACTTTAGGCAAATCCGATATTTTTAAAGTTTCGATAAACGAAGATGGCAGCTTCGGCAAACCAGAAAACCTGGGTTCGAACGTCAATACACCCGGCCGTGAAACCTTTCCATTTATTGCCGGTGACGAACTGTACTTTGCCACGGATGGACATCCCGGGTTGGGCGGACTCGATATCTTCATGTCTACAGATAACGCCGGAACTTTTACAGTCCCTGAGAATATTGGTGCTCCTGCAAATTCACCCCAGGATGATTTTGCATTTATAATCGATCCGCAATCTCGCGAAGGATTTTTGACGAGTAATCGTCCCGGAGGGGCCGGTAATGACGACATTTATAAATTTTCGGAAACCCGAAAACTCACTTGTGATCAGTTGCTTTCAGGTACAGTGACCGATGAAAATACAAAAGAGATAATTGTTGGTGCCAAGATCACGTTGTCGGATGAACAATTTCGCGTGATTGGAGAAACCGTCTCCGATGAGCGAGGATACTATACAATTGCAGTGAATTGTGGAAATACGTATTATGTCAAAGCTGAGAAAACGGACTATAATACATCGGAACAGAAAGTCAACATACCTGTCGAAAATGGCGAAACGAAACAAAACCTCGAGCTGGCACGTTCCAAAACCAAAGTTGCCGTAGGTGATGATTTGGCAATTACCCTTAAACTGAACCCGATCTATTTCGACCGTGACAAATCTTTTATTCGATCGGATGCCGAAATAGAATTAGAAAAAATACTCGATGTCCTTCTCCAAAATCCCGCGATGACCATTGATGTTCGGTCACACACCGATAGTCGGCAAACTCATAAATACAATGAAAGACTTTCCGATGATCGTGCGAAGGCAACCATGACATGGCTCATCCAAAAAGGAATCGACGCCGGCAGGCTAACTGGCAAAGGCTACGGCGAAACACGTTTGCTGAACAATTGCGCCGACAATGTCGATTGTACTGAGGAGCAGCATCAGTTAAACCGCCGCAGCGAGTTCATAATAACTTCTTTGGGCCGCACAGAATAATTTTTCATAAATACTTCGCTGTAATTGCAGATATCCAAGTTTGAAAGTAAATTTGAGCCAGGCTTTCATGCACATAATTAATCCATGTAATTTACATCCAATGACACTATCGGCCACCGCCAAAAACCTGATTTCCCAAATTACGCACGTTGATAAATTGGGCGATTTACGAAAGATGGCTGCCCAAATAAAAAAGGAGCATCAGCTGGCCGAAGAATTATGGAGTGCGCAATTACTTTTTCCGCGCCTGCTCGCAATTCTAATAATGGATCCAAAGCAGCTTAGTTCCGATGTCATCGATAGACTTATAGTTAATATAGAGCAGCACCCGATGAACGAACGTCTTCAACTTACCGATTGGCTGATGGCAAACCAACTCACTAAAAATAAAAAGGTGATTGAATTGATTGAATCATGGAAGCAAAGCACATCGGCACTAAAGCGACGTATTTTTTGGTACTATCAGGGCCGACTGCGCTGGGTGGGACAAAAACCACCGGCCAATACCGAGAAACTCCTTTCTTCCATTGAAAAAAACATTTTGAAAGAACCTGAAGAAGTGGGCTGGGCAATGAATTTTACAGCTGCATGGATTGGAATATTTCAACCTGAATACCGGGATAGGTGTGCCGACATTGGCCATAATACCGGACTTTATAAAGACGAAATCGTTGCTCGCGGCTGTACTCCTAACTTTTTGCCAAAGTTTATTGAAATTGAAACGAAGAAGCGCGGATTATAAATAAACAGGATAATGGTATATTGCCAAAAAGCCGCTCCGAAGAGTGGCTCCTTGTCAAAACACTACAAAATCTAATTCAACTCAAATTACTTTTTAATAAATATATTGGTATAATATTTTTTACCGTTGATAGGATCCTCGGTTACTGCTACACCAAAGTGGGTAAAATCACCTTCAATATTAGCTTTATGGCCGGCACTGTTCAGCCACGCATTTAGCGCACCTGCTGGCGTGGTGTAATTATAAGCGACATTTTCATTGACTTTGACAGCACCAAGAACCGCCATCAGGTTCTGTGAACGTTCTTCAAAAAGATCATGGTTGACTACATTGTTTGAAATCATGTAATCGTTATGTTCGGCCGATTTATATGAAATGTGATTGATTGTCTGTAACGCATCCAAACCAATACTCAAGCGATATTGGTTTATGGCGTCAGCCATTGCAAGTTCGGTTTCGTTGTAGTTGTAATCGCTGATCAATGCTGCTTCGCTGATGGGAGCCGACTCCTCGCTGGTGCAAGAGGCCAGATTAAATACCACGATTACAGTAAGAATGATTTTTAGTAAATATGTCCTCATCAGCGTAACGATTATGCTTAAAGTAGATTTGGGGCAAAAACTCTTTAATGCTGTTTGTTTGATGAGTCAATAGTACGTCAAATATCGTTAAAGTGCAAAATAAAATCGACGAACTACATCATTTATATAAAATAGTAGGAAAAATTCTTACATAGTAAACAAAATAATTTGATAAAAAAAACCTTCGTAAGAAGGCTTGCAAGAACTTAGGGTTCCAGACGGAATCTCTGCCATCTTTCCTCGACAATCTTATACACGATCCGATCGTGCAACCGATCGGCCCTTCCCTGCCAAAACTCAATTTCCAACGGCTTCACGATGTATCCGCCCCAATGTTTGGGACGCTGAATTTCGCCATCTGCCAAATCAGCGGCCATATGACTTAGCCGCTGCTCAAGTTCGGAACGCGAACCTACAACCTGACTTTGATTCGAAACGATGGCCGATAACTGACTGCCCTCGGGCCGGCTTTTAAAATAGTCATCGGAAATCTCTTCCGACGTTTTATCGGCTATTCCTTTGATTATAACCTGCCGCTCCAGCGTTGGCCAAAAAAACGACAGGCAAACGTTTTGATTTTGAGAAATCGATTTTCCTTTATCAGAATTGTAATTGGTAAAAAAAACAAAACCTTGGTCGCGCAGCTGTTTCAGCAAAACCACACGCGACTTCGGGAATCCGTCCATACCTATTGTTGCAACAGTCATTGCGTTGGCTTCAATATCGCCCGCCTGTTCTTCTATTTCCTGAAACCACGAACTGAAAAGCTCGAGCGGACTTTCGGGCAGATCATGGTCGGTCAATTCATTTTTTTCATACGACCTGCGGTAGTGACTTAGATCTTTCATCGGAATATTTTAAGGAGTTAAAATTCAAAGACTTTCCCGTCATCGGCAAGGGAAACATTGGGGAAAATTGTTTCTGCTTCTTTTTGAAACAGTTCGATATTCTCATAGCGAGTCGAATAATGACCAAGCAGCAACCTACCTACATCGGCTTTATGCGCAATGGCGGCCGCCTGCCTGGCGGTGGAGTGCATGGTTTGGACTGCCAATTTTTCTTCAGAGTCCAAAAATGTACTTTCGTGATACATCACATCGGCGCCGCTCACAATAGGAATAATACTCTCATTATATATCGTATCGGAACAATACGCATAACTTTTAGGCTTTTCGGCTTCGAAAGTGACGCGTTCATTTGAAATGACCTCGCCGCTGTCGAGTGTGATATCCTTACCCAAAACAATATTGCGGTAGTAGAGTTTGTCGATTCCGTACTCCTGAGCGGCATCTAAATTTAATTTTCGCAGACCAATTTTTTCACTAAACAGAAAGCCATTTGTATATACACGGTGCCGAAGCGGTATAGTGGCAACCGAAACCTTTTCATCTTCGTAGATAATTTCACTGCGGTCTGAATCCAATTCGTGGAAATAGAGACCATAGCTCGTCCATGAGTTGGACAGTCTTAACTGCAAAGTGATGATTTCCTTTATGCCTTTCGGACCGTAAATATGCAGATCGTTTTTTCGGTTGAGCAACATGAATGTGGAAACCAGGCCTATTAGTCCGTAGAAATGATCACCGTGCAGATGTGAAATAAAAATATGGTTGATCCGGGAGAACTTAACTTTGTTTTTGCGAAGCTGGGTTTGCGTTCCTTCGGCACAATCCACAAGAAAGACGTGATTTTTAATCTCAAGTACCTGCGAAGTGGGATTGGTGAAAGTTCGGGGCGTAGCGGCATAACAGCCTAGGATGGTCAGTTTCAATTTGGTATAGCTAAAATCCGAGATCGCGCTGAATTTCATCCATCTCAATCATATCGTGCGCTTCGAGTATAGTTGGTACAACCACAAATTGTTCGGAAATGCTGTTAAAATCGGTGTCGGCTACGATAATAAAAGATTTATTGGCATTGCGATGATGGTCGGAAAGATCCCGGAAGGCTGTAATATCGGCTTCTTTTAAATTATCGTAAGACAGCAGATCAATTATAAGATTATTTTTTTCGAACGATTTGTATTCGTGCGTAACATTATCCAAAAATTTCTTCAGGTCGCCCTGAGTATCTTTTATCAGCGTC
>JADMKR010000030.1 GCA_015478765.1 Flavobacterium sp. | reverse complement strand
CTTCAATATTTACCTTGGCGGGAATCGATGCGATCGATTGCAGAAGATTGGCTGCTGATTCCGACGATAGTTTCGCCCTTCCCTGCCCTTCGGTAACTGAATGCAGGACCATTCCATCGGCAAAAACCGATTTCATTTTTACGGTGTCACGCGCGTGAAACCCTTCAAAAAAAACAGTTACAGCATCCTGCGGCGTATCTTGACCAATCGATAAAAATGATGTAAAAAGGGCGCACACAATAATTAACGTCTTCATAATTTCGGATTTATAGTAGCAGTTAGTGTAAAAAGGAAATCGTATGTTACATATCACCTAAGCATTTAGTACTTTTACGTCAAATTAAAGAAATCAACATGTCTGTCGCAAAAAAAGACTACAAACGAATCACCACGAAGTCATTGATCGAAATGAAAGCCAACGGCGAAAAGATATCGATGCTCACCGCGTACGATTTCACAATGGCAAAAATCGTCGATACGGCCGGAGTCGATGTGATATTGGTTGGCGATTCGGCTTCCAATGTTATGGCCGGGCATGAAACAACGCTTCCAATTACGCTTGACCAAATGATATATCATGCATCGGGCGTAGTTCGCGGAACCACCCGCGCGCTGGTTGTAGTAGATCTTCCCTTTGGAAGCTATCAATCGGATTCAAAAGAAGCTTTGAGGTCGTCCATCCGAATCATGAAAGAGAGTGGCGGCCATGCCGTCAAAATGGAAGGCGGAAAAGAAATCAAGGAATCCATCAAGAAAATACTCAATGCCGGGATTCCCGTAATGGGACATTTAGGCCTGACTCCGCAGTCAATTTATAAATTCGGCACTTATACCGTCCGCGCCAAAGAAGATGCCGAAGCTGAAAAACTTATAGAAGACGCTCAGATTTTGGAACGTATCGGCTGCTTTGCCCTTGTGCTGGAAAAGATTCCCGCGCATCTTGCTGAGCGGGTTGCAAAAACAGTATCCATTCCAGTAATTGGGATTGGAGCCGGCAGTGGCGTTGACGGCCAGGTGCTGGTGACTCATGATATGCTGGGAATGAACAATGAGTTTAGTCCGCGGTTTCTTCGCCGCTACATGAATCTATACGATGACATGACGGCAGCGATTTCGCGCTATGCAGACGATGTAAAATCGGGTACTTTTCCCAATTCGAAGGAGCAGTATTAATATACTATTTCGTACTTAGCACCGATGAAAATCATTTCCGACAAAAATAATCTTCAAGTTCTTCACGAAGACAATCATATCATCGTCGTTAATAAGCGTGTAGGTGATATCGTACAGGGAGATAAGACCGGAGATAAGCCGTTGTCCGAGGTTGTCAAGGAATTCCTCAAAATTAAATACGAAAAGCCGGGTGATGTTTTCCTGGGAGTGGTGCATCGCCTTGACCGGCCTACAAGCGGAATTGTCGTATTTGCAAAGACGTCAAAATCATTAACCCGACTCAATGAACTTTTCAAGAACAGGGAAACCCAAAAAACTTATTGGGCAATAGTCAAACAAAGACCTGATCAATCCGCAGCTACGCTCATACACTATCTAAAACGCAACGAAAAGAACAATACTTCCAAAGCGCATATTAAGGAAGTTCCCGACAGCAAACCCGCCAGTCTGAGTTATCGCATAATCGCTCAGTTACAAAATTATACTGCTTTGGAGATCGATCTGCACACGGGACGGCATCATCAAATACGGGCACAGCTTGCCGCCATTGGCTGTCCGATAAAAGGCGATTTAAAATACGGTTCTGATCGCAGCAACCCCGACGGTGGTATTCACCTGCACGCACGCCGACTCCAATTTACGCATCCGGTTTCTAAAGAGAATATCGAAATTTTGGCCCCGCCCCCATCCGATCCTCTCTGGGAGGCACTGCCGGCAAAATAATTTGTGCCGGTGTTGTGTAGTTGGAATTTTATATCCACATTTGAATTTCATTATAATTAACAATTCAATCTAAGTAGAATGAAAAAATTAATGATGTTATCTGCAATTCTCGCATATGGCGGTGTTATGGCACAGAATCATTTTGCCGGTGTAAATACCACACAACGCGTAAGTTCCATAAATGCAGCTGTGAACCCGGCCGAATTAACCAACATTGGTTCGAAATACGAAGTGCAACTGTTTGCCACCAGTGTAAAATTTGCCAACAATAAAGTTGGTATCAACGATATAAACAGCGACATCGATTTTGAAGAGCTGATTTTCCGCGGAGATGAAGATGTAAACATGCGTTTCGACGCCGTATTGGTGGGCCCAGGTGTTGCATTTAGAATGGATGAGTGGACTTTCGGACTGTCAACGCGTGCCTACGCAAAGTTTGATTTAGTTGATGTCGATGCAAATATTGGCGACGCTATTTCCAACAACGGTTTGAATATCATTGGTTCGACAATAATTGAGAGCGGCAACAATCAGCGGATCAGCGGTACATCATGGGGGGAAGTGGGCATCTCCGGCGCAAGGGTATTTTTGGATAATGAAAAGCACAAGTTCAGCGGTGGTGTAACATTCAAAGTGCTTTTTCCTGGATCTTATACCAATCTGGGTGCCGATTCGTTCACGGGTACCATCAACAATACTTTGGGTGACGTTACCCTTACCGACACACAGGCAAACTTGAACATTGCCTACTCAGGCAACCTTGGTGAGAATTTCACCGACACCAGCGACTATACAAGTTCCTTGTTTGGGAAACCAAATGGTTTTGCGGCCGATTTTGGCATTAATTACCAACTTAAAAGTACGGCCGGCGACAAATATCGGGTGAACGCCGGACTGTCGGTGCGCAACCTGGGCGGAATGACCTTTAGCGACAATAACAATTCCTCTACCGATTACCAACTGACAATCCAAGGTGGTGAATCCCTGAATATGAATGTCTTTTCCGATGTTAACAGCCTGCAGGAAGTCGAACAAATCCTGTTGGATAGTGGATTTTTGGATAAAACGGAAAAAACAAGCACCGACTTTAAAGTGAAATTGCCCACAGTATTGTCGGCATACGCCGATGTGCGTGTAGTGTCGCGCTTCTATGTGACGCTATTCACACAACAGAAACTTCGCGAGGATTCGGGGAATGATCAAATTACGAGTCAGAATTTCTTCTCATTGACTCCGCGGTATACCACCAATAATTTTGAAATCTGGTCTCCTTGGTCAACCAATGAAATCTCGGGATTGGCCGGTGGCCTCGGACTGCGTTTCTACGGTTTTTATCTCGGATCCGGCTCTATAATTACATCTTTGGCCGCCAATGCAAAAGAAGCAGATGTATTTTTGGGATACAGCTTTGGTTTCCGATAATTTCCCCGCACTATGCACATCCTTGAAAAGTTGCCTAAACCTGTATTTGACCGAAGTGTGGTGTCATATCGGAAAGAAACCTTAAAAAAGATTCTTTACCAAGTGCAAACCCACGAAGCCGACATTGTCAAGGCATTGCAGATGGATTTGGGGAAACCCGAATTTGAAGCGGTAATCAACGAGACCAATTATGTGATTTCCGATTTAAAACACGCCATCAAAAATATTGATCGCTGGAACAAACCACAAAAGGTCAGGCCTTCCATTCTAAACTTTCCTTCAACCGACTATATTTTTAGCGAACCTTACGGCAAAGTTCTTATCATGGCGCCGTGGAATTATCCGTTCCAACTTGCATTATGTCCGGCAATAGCCGCCGTTGCTGCCGGCAACCATGTTACGCTAAAGCCGTCAGAACTCACCCCTGCAACTTCGTCGGCTGTTTCAAGGATTATATCGTATTCGTGCCATCCCGATCTTATTACCGTAGTGGAAGGCGGTCCGGCATTGGCCGAAAAACTGCTCGAAAAACGCTGGGATTATATTTTTTTTACGGGCAGTGTTACCGTGGGAAAAATAATAGCCGAGGCTGCGGCAAAAAACCTGACACCTACTACTCTGGAACTTGGAGGAAAAAATCCGTGTATCATTCATCCTTCGGCCAATATGGAACTGGCCGCGAGAAGAATCGTCTGGGGCAAATTTGTGAATGCCGGACAGACCTGCATTGCACCCGACTATATACTGGTTCACGAAGATGATGAAGCGAATTTCATATCGTTACTGAAAGCCGAGATCATTAAAGCATACGGTTCTGATGCGTCACAATCGCGTGATTATCAACGCATCGTAAACATAAAACATTGGGAACGCCTTGTGGGGCTGATCGATCCCGAAGATATTGCTTATGGAGGCAGGTATGATCGTGAGAAACTGTATATTGAGCCAACGATCATCGACGAAAATACACTCGACAGCAAATTGATGCAGGACGAAATATTCGGACCCATAATTCCGGTGATCTCGTATGTAGACGACCACGATATCGCATACGCCATAGAAAAGTTCCGGACACCGTTAGCGCTGTATGTTTTTGCCCAGGATATGAAATACGCTGAGAAAACCATTCGAAAATATGCCTTTGGTGGCGGATGCATCAACGATACCATGGTGCATTTCGTCAACAGGAGACTTCCATTTGGCGGTGTGGGCGAATCGGGCATGGGATCGTATCATGGAAAAAATGGATTTGATATATTTACACATAAAAAATCGGTTGTAAAGAAAGCGACGTGGTTGGATGTTCCGCTTCGGTATGCTCCTTACGGCAATAAAATAAAGAAAATCAAAAAATGGCTTCGATGGCTAACTTAACACCAAACAGAAAAACATGAACACAAAATCAAGAATTGAAAACATTCAGGCAAACGGCTACGACATCGATTTTTCGGAAACTTTCAGCGACGCTTTTGAAACCTACAAAAAAATTGCACTACATGCAGGTCTCGTACTTATAATTGTAGTTATTGTGATGATGGCGGTAATTTTCGGAATTATAGGCGCCGCAGTTGGCTTTGCCGCTTTTACCGACAATCTGACGGGTTTTCAGCCTCAAAACTTTTCCACGCTTCACCAAGTTCTTTACATCTTGGTTCTTTCGGTATTTGGCGGCATTGCAAATCCATTTAATGCAGGAATCATCAAAATGGCATTTCAGGCCGATGCGGGGCATCCGTTTTCCGTTGCAACTGCCTTCGAATATTACAGCAGCTCTAAATTTGGCAATCTTTTTATCGCAGGATTCATGATTACATTGTTCGGCGCCGGACTGGGAATGATACTCGATAGCCTGATTTTTCCGTTCATAAGTACCATCCTCAGTGTTACAGTTTCTTTTTTGACTTTCTTAACTGTTCCGTTAATAATTTTCGGTAACTTGAATGCTGTTGATGCGATTAAGAGCAGTTGCATAGTAGTACTGAAGAATCCTTTGATAATCCTGGGCTTGCTGATTGTAGGAATACTGCTTTCACTGGTAGGATTCATCGCATTTTGCATTGGCTATTTCTTTACGATGCCGTTTTTGTATGCACTTTATTATAGCATCTACAAAAATTCGGTTGGTATATCAACAATGAGTGAAATTGATGAAATTTCAGGTATAGACAACATTTAAATTAATGGTATGAAGTGGAGAGGCAGACAAGGTAGCGGCAATGTCGATGACAGACGCGGCATGGGCGGAAAGATAGCTGTGGGAGGCGGTGCAATTGGTTTAATCATTGTACTGATCAATATGTTTATGGGAGGCGATTCGTCAGATCTGATCAACGTACTGCAAGAATCTTCGCCGCAAAGCGAGGTGCCTTTAACCGCCGAAGATCAGGAAATGGGCGAATTTGTAAAAGTCGTCCTTAAAGATACTGAAGATGTATGGCACGAACTTTTTCGCCAAAACGGACAAACATATCAGGAACCTGGCTTGGTGTTATTTCGCAGTTCGGTAAACACCGAGTGCGGTACCGCTTCATCGGCTGCCGGCCCTTTCTACTGTCCTGCCGATCAAAAAGTATATATGGACCTGGCCTTTTTTGACGATTTACAGCAACGACTTGGCGCTAAAGGCGGAGATTTTGCCATTGCCTATGTCATAGCCCACGAAATTGGTCACCATGTCCAGACATTACTGGGCACATCGGCAAAAGTCCGCCAATTGCAGCAAGGGGTTTCCAGTACTGAAGCAAATAAATTGTCGGTTGCCCAGGAACTTCAGGCCGACTTTTATGCTGGCATCTGGACGCATTACAACCAAAAGAACGTGCAAATGCTTGAGGAAGGTGATATCGAAGAAGCACTCAGCGCCGCCAGTGCTGTGGGGGACGATGCCATTCAGCGCAAAATGCAGGGTCATGTAACACCCGATTCCTTTACACACGGTACTTCCGAACAACGCATGTACTGGTTTAACCTCGGTTTTAAAACGGGAGATTTAAGCAAGGGTGATACTTTTAATTAGGTGTGTTAATACTCATCCACACTGGCAGATTTAATTTCCTGTTTTGTTAAATTAATTTCCGACCCACTACTGGCACGATAATTATATATCAGCCGGCATGGAAAATCGAAAGTTTACAATCACCCGGAAATCTAAGGTCAAACCTTTATATATTACGCAAATAGATACCATCGGCGATGATATCCTGTTCAAGCGAAAGTACCAATCCCACGTCTTCGTCCTTTATCATGCAATTACAGAATGCTACATTACTATCCATTATTCAGGACTGGATACATTTAATTATGAAAGACTTATTGAATTCATAATCGATATAAAGCCGAAACTAAGTATGGCATTAAACTAATCATCCCAACCAACCTTCCCGATCAAGGCTCCGATATTGAATCGCCTCGGCAATATGATTGGCAGCCACATTTTCCATACCATCCAGATCTGCTATCGTACGCGACACTTTCAAGATTCTGTCATACGCGCGAGCCGATAAATTTAACCGCTCCATAGCCGATTTTAATAATGCCAGCGACGAATCGTCAAGTTCGCAGAATCTCCTTATCTGCTTTGTACCCATCTGAGCATTGTAATTAATAGATTCGATATCGGCAAAACGTGCCGACTGCAATTCGCGAGCTTTTGTAACGCGTTCGCGGATTTCCCAGCTGCTCTCCCCTTTCCTTGTGTCGGACAATTTCTCGAATGGTACCGGCGTCACCTCGATATGGATGTCGATTCTGTCCAATAGCGGACCGGAAATTTTCCCCATGTAACGTTGCATTTCAATTGCCGATGAACTGTTGGCAGCACCGGGATCGTTGAAATACCCACCCGGACTGGGGTTCATGCTCGCAACCAGCATAAATGACGACGGGTAAGTCACCGTAAACTTGGCGCGCGAGATCGTAACTTCGCGGTCTTCCAGAGGCTGGCGCATAACCTCCAATACTTCGCGTTTGAATTCCGGTAATTCATCCAGGAACAACACGCCGTTGTGCGCCATCGAAATTTCACCCGGCTGCGGGTAACTTCCCCCACCAACGAGTGCTACATTGGAAATGGTATGATGCGGACTCCTAAACGGTCGCTGGTTCATCAATCCGCTGTCTTTAAGTTTCCCTACAACACTGTGAATTTTAGTCGTTTCCAAAGCTTCCCGCAAGGTCATCGGCGGCAAAATACTGGGCAGTCGCTTGGCCAGCATCGTTTTCCCTGAGCCCGGCGGCCCAATTAAAATCAGATTGTGACCACCTGCAGCGGCAATCTCCATACAACGTTT
>JADMKR010000029.1 GCA_015478765.1 Flavobacterium sp. | reverse complement strand
GGTAAACGAAGCACTGGAAATTCTGCAAACGAGTCGGATCGATTTACTTATTACCGATTTGCAAATGCCGGGAATTAACGGAATCCAATTAATCAAATATGCCAATGAACATTTTCCCGATGTACCCAAACTGGTGATTACAGGCTATCCGTCGATAGACAGCGCCGTTTCATCCCTAAAATCGGGTGCTCTTGAATATCTTGTGAAACCATTTACTTCCGACGAGCTGCGAACTTCGATCGGCAATGCCATTGGAAACAGAAAACCAGTCGCAGACAAGGCAGCCAATAAAGCGGCTGAATCCGTTCAAAATTATGGAGGTATGGTTGGCTGTTCATCGGCATTCCAAAATATCATCGATGTGATTGAGCGTGTGAAAGACAATCGCGCGACGATACTAATAAGCGGTGAAAGTGGTACGGGAAAGGAACTTGTGGCGCGGGCAATTCATTATAAAGGTGCGTTTGCCGCAAATCCGTTTATCGCAGTCAATTGTGGGGCCATCCCCGACAATCTGTTGGAATCGGAATTGTTTGGATATGTAAAAGGTTCGTTCACAGGCGCTAATGAAACACGCGAAGGTTTGTTTCAGGCTGCCGAAGGCGGAACCATATTTCTAGATGAAGTGGGAACGGCTCCGCTGAATGTCCAAACGCGATTGCTCCGCGTGCTTCAGGAAAAGGAAGTGATGATGATCGGATCACATTCGGCAACAAAAATACAAGTGCGGATTATTGCAGCTACCAACAGCGATCTGCAGGCAATGATCGGCAAAGGAACATTTCGGGAAGATCTCTATTATCGCCTCAATGTGGTGAATATTGAAACGCCGCCATTACGCGATCGCAAAGAGGATATCGCACCTTTGTCAAATTTGCTTTTAAAGAAGTATAGCGCCGAATATGATAAACCGGGAATGACAATAAGCGAAGAGGCACTGCAATTGATGGAGCGTCACTCCTGGCCGGGGAATGTACGCGAACTTGAAAATGTAATCCAGCGCATGGTTATCATGGGAAGTGAATCGATCGGTATATCCGATTTACCGGAGTACCTCAAATACCATTTACCGTCTTCGCCGGAAAATCCGCAGTCACTTAAGGAAGCTGAAAAGCAACATATAATGAAAGTGCTGGCATCGGTGGGAAACAACAAAACCAAAGCCGCCGAAATTCTCCAAATTGATCGGAAAACATTGCGAATGAAATTAATAGACAGCTAATTAATATAAAAAAACACGGGGCAAATTTACCCGCACGGGGCGAAATACCCCACTATATTATTAATGGAAAGTATAATTAAAAAACGTAAACAGTTGATAATCAACTCACAATCCGATAGTCTACTTTGGTGGCATGCACATTGCCTTCGGGGTAGCAAATACTAATTAAAATTATCGGATAATGGATTTGTTACAACGACAGGAGGAGACAGTCATCTACGACGCCCAAGGCGCCAATATGCCAATCTCGTCAAAAGCCGAATCAGCGGAGATCACTTCGCAAAAATCCCAGCCCGCGCAGTTTATTACGAATGGTCTATGCATCAATTGCGATAATCTCGGTAACTGCGTTTGGCAACATAATTATAAACTTAATTGTCAACACTATCACTAATGGACACTGTACAAAAAGCTAAAAAACTAAGTATGCATGAAGTTGTCATGCGACAATTCAATGAAACTGCCGATGCGATGAATTTACATCCGTCAGTTCGAAGAATTCTATCGGTTACTAATAATGAGATCATGGTGCATTTCCCTGTCAAGCTGGACAACGGAAATGTAGAAATTTTCACGGGCTACCGTGTTCAACACAACAACGTTTTGGGACCGTATAAAGGCGGATTGCGATATCACGCAACCGTAGATGTAGAGGACGCACGCGCTCTTGCAATGTGGATGACGTGGAAAACGGCACTTGCAGGTTTGCCATATGGCGGCGCAAAGGGTGGAATCAAAATCGACCCGCGCGATTATTCACTGGGCGAACTCGAGCGTATCACGCGCCGATTTACCTATGCCCTTGGCGATAATATTGGTCCGGAGCATGATATTCCGGCACCGGATGTAAACACCAACGAACAAACAATGGCTTGGATGGCCGACACATACATGTCGACTAAAAGTCCGGCAATTCGCTCCATGAACAGACACGTTGTAACAGGTAAACCAGTTGGATTTGGCGGACTTGAAGGACGCGACCGCGCTACCGGTTTCGGTGTCTATCTGTCACTTCGCCTGAGCTATAAGAAGATTGGAGAGACTTTGGCCGGCAAAAGATTCATCGTTCAGGGATTTGGTAACGTAGGCTACTGGGCATCACATTTCATGGTGAACGACGGCGCAATTTTATTGGCTGCGCAAGACGCCCATGCGACGCTTTATAACGAAAAAGGTATTGATGTGGAACAGTTGTTCGAGCATTCAAAACCACGTAAAGGTTCTATCCAAGGCTTTGAAGGTGCTACTGAAATTGAACCGGCATCGTTTTTTGGCCTCGACTGCGATATTTTGATACCGGCCGCACTGGGCAACCAGATTACCGGCGAAAATGCATCTAAGATCAAAGCAAAATTTGTCGCTGAAGGCGCCAATGGCCCAACTGACATCGAAGGTGAGAAAATCCTGCTCAGTAAAGAAGTAACCATCATCCCTGATATTTTGTGTAACTCGGGCGGAGTCATCGGAAGTTACTTCGAATGGTTGCAAAACCGCAACGGCGAAGTATGGCACCTGGAAGAGGTAATGCTGAAAATCGAGAAGAAGTTTACCGAAAACTTCCTGAAAGTCGATGCTATTGCAGCAGAAAGCAATAAAGATTATCGTACCGCAGCCTACATTCTTGCGCTGTCACGAATTGAAACTGCCTATACGCAGCGTGGGATTTTCCCATAATTAACTCAGAAAAGAACATTATAATGAAGTACGGAGGATTAATAATCGAACATAAAGAATATGATAAACTGATCCAATTCATTGGAATGGGGCATCATCGGCGGGATGAAACCTATCAAGCATCAGTGAATAAAATTTTGGACGAACTTAAATCGGCCAAAAAGCTTTCGCTTGACAAGATGCCGGAAGATGTGGTGCGTTTTAACTCTGTGGTCGAAATAAGTTTTCCAAATGGAAATAAGCGAACACTTCAAATCGTATCGCCTAATAACGGCGATGTGGCGTTGAACAAAATTTCGATTCTAGCACCAATGAGTCTTGCCTTATTTGGCTATGCTGCAGATGACGAAGTTATGTGGCAATTCCCGTCGGGAGTTCAGGCGATCAAAATTTTGAAAGTTGATCAGATGACCGTAGAACCCAAATCTGCTTAAAGATGAGAGATATTATTTTACAGCATCAACAGCCCGAGGAGATTCACAAAAAGTTCATGCAAAATGACCTCAAAAGGTGGAAGGATGAAATAGAAATAATCAACGTAGAGATGATTTTCTATCGTAATCTGATCAATGCTCATTTGAAGGAAGTCACAACGTGGAATACGGCCGATTATAAAAATTTGTTCAGCGGCATTGCCGATGTGCAAAACTCGAACAAGCGGTTCCAGAAGAGTTTTCTGGAATTCAGCAATAAGCTCGAAGGGATCAACGAATGTGATGACCTGCAGTGTGAAACATATTTTCTGAACGATCACGCCGACTTTAAAGCGGAGATCGAAAAGCACTTCACTAATTATAAAAATTTTAAAAAAACCATATTCTCCTATCTTAGGACTAAATACAATTACTGATGTTACACTTTTTCAAAATACATAATCTGGTGGTAGACTTCGAGACTTTCTGAAGCACCGGGGTGTGCTTCTTACAAATTTTGATTTTTCGGTATCGGTCGATTTTCCCCTAGATCGATCCAAATATTTAAAACTTGAATCATGTCAAAGAAAGCATTAAAGGAGCCGCAGAAAAATCTCAAGGATTTGCGCCAGGAAAAGATTTTGAAGAAAGCAGAAGAAAAAATGATGAAGAAACGAAAAAGTCGTTAACCTTCGGCATTAAACAAGAACGGGACATGTAGTGTGTCCCGTTTCTTTTTTTTCGGAAACTAATAATAAAGTCTGAAATCGAGTTGCCGGCAAAGATCATAATACCGAAGGTGCAACATTTCCACCACCGAGATCAAATCGGCTTCATCCTGATATAAATTAAAAAATTCCTTGTCGAGACGGTCATTTAAAATCAGCCCCATTGCTACTCCGTAACCCGATATCGCTCGCGCACCCGTTACATCAAGAAAGTATTGTGACTCCTCGGGTGTGAGATCTAACATTTTCGCGTTGGAGAAATGAAGGATTTTCCCTTTCATACGACCTTCAAAAATCTCAGCAATTTCTATCAAACTGTAGTAGTATCCGGCAATATTGATACTATTTGCATCGCCACCCATAACAAGATATATAATTTCATAATTGTCGAAATTGTGATCGTCGTAAAGCAATGCGTTCAAGCTATCTTCCAATCCTTCTATCGTATCGCAAGTTTTGTAAATACTTCCGATGCCATATTGACGGGCTAAATCTTCAAGATTTCTCAGCGCCTGACTCGGAACCAACTCCTCGATGTCGGTCACCGCTTCAAGACAAAAAATGAATTTATCGCTATCCATATAATTCTAGCCAATTTCACGCATAATTTCAGCGAAAATCCGATAGGAGTTCAACCGCTCATTATGACCGTAAATATTCGTCACAGCCATTATTTCATTTACGCCGGTTCGTTTCAGGAAGTCCAAAGTCTTTTCTTTGACGGCGGATTTATCACCTACAAATGTGTATTTCAACATATCGTAAATAGACTGATTATAGAGTAAAGCCCGAAGATCGGCTGTCATTTCAGTGGGTGGTTGAAGATATTCCCGCTTACCGGTTAGCACGCCAACAAACATTTTAATCAACGATGTCATATAACGCTCAGCTTCGGCGTTGGTTTCGGCGGCAATTACGTTGACGCATGCAATCGAATACGGACTTTGCAAATAGGCCGATGGTTTAAAGTTATTGTAATAAATGTCGAGCGCGTCATCCAAAAAAGTGGTGGCGAAGTGGCTGGCGAACGCATAGGGTAATCCTTTTTCGGCGGCAAGGTAGGCGCTATCGGTACTCGATCCGAGAATGTATATCGGTACATCGACGCCTTCGGCAATTGCAACCCGCACCTGCGCTGCGCTGTTATCTTGTGAAAAATAACGCTGAATCGCCTCTATATCGGTTGGAAATTGGTTGACGGCCTGCATCCGGTCACCCCGAATGGCTTTGGCGGTAAGCTGATCGGTTCCCGGCGCACGTCCCAATCCCAGATCAATTCGATTCGGGAACAACTGGCCCAGTGTCGCAAATTGTTCGGAAACGATGAGAGGCGAATGATTCGGCAACATAATGCCGCCCGATCCAACGCGTATCGATTTTGTATTTTGTGCCACATGGCCAATCAATACCGATGTCGCCGAACTCGCAATGCTAATCGAATTATGATGTTCGGCGAGCCAAAACCGATGATAGCCAAGGTCTTCAGCCAATTGGGCCAAATCGACACTGTTTGCGAAAGTTTGGGCGACGGATCCACCTTCAGAAATGAAGGCAAGTTCAAGAATCGAATATTTTATTTTTGCGGAGTCGATAGTCATAGCAGTAATATTGTAACTGCAAAGATACTTATTACGATGCGCAACATCGGCGCATTTAACGAAATGACAACAGCTTACTTCTTCGGAAATACCATAAAAAAAGCCGCCCGAAAGCAGCTTTTAAAAATTGTCGAAGCGTTTAATTTATAAACTTTCGGGTGATCACACTTTGGCCGATCTTTATCTTTACAATCAGTATTTGATTGAGGTCGGTAACATTGATTTCGGTTACCCGCGAGTTGATTCGGCGTTTGCTGACTAAAAGCCTGCCGCTGATATCATACACTTCTACCTCATCCAATTCCTCCAAAGCCGATTCCACAACCAGTGCGTTATTCGCCTTATAAACGATAATATCATTCCCCGCAACAGGATCGCTGGTGCTTAGCGGCTGTGAGAAAAGAATATCGAACCTGGTATCCAAGCTTCCTGAAGCTGCTGTGAAATTATAAGCTCCGTTCGAGAGATTGTGTACCGATGCGGTAAGGTTATCGCGAACGAAAACATCCTGTCCATTTGTAAAAACACCGTCCGAATCATGGAGGGAAATCGAAAAAATTCCGGCCATCGGCGACCTGAAATGCATTGGAACAACATCGGATACTAAGTTTGCGAATGGCCGCGCCTGAATGATGTACGGCATTTCTCCAATTAGAGATGTCAATGCAAAAGTACCGTCATTTATATACTTGCCATCGGCCCGATCAGTGTCAAAACTGGCTTCATCAGTATATGCCAGAAGTGTTTGACCAAACATTCCCTGCGGTCCGTCGACGTTGATCCAAATACGGCTGCGGTTACTTACAGATGCTGATCGGAAGAACTGTGTACTGCCTTGGTCGGTTCGCATCGAATTATTAAAATTGATATTCGCCGCCGACGGGTTTTCAAGCGACTGAACGATGAACCCCTGCCCTACGCGTATAAATCCGTTAGGCACCTCACTGCTTTCCGAACCGCTGGCGGCTACTGCGGTACCGCCAACACTTGTATAAGTTGCGTAATATGCGTTGGTTCCCTCAGTGCCGGTTGGCACATTGTTCCTCCTTCTCCAGAAATAGATTGTCCCCGATATATTATCTTCATTCTGCTGCAGCATTTCATCGGCACTAATTACAGATGGATATGGATTCGCCACCATATTGAACCTGTCACCGCCCGTGAATATTGGCACCGACAACGGACCGTTGACCGGCGTTCCCGTAAATATCCCGGTCCAGGTCTGACTCACAGTGGACGTTAAATGACTAACATGATTATCAGGCATTCTGATTAAGTAACCGGTGCCGGGCGAGAAAGTGTTTTGAGCATTTACGACACTAAAAACACCCGACCCGTTGTTCATTGTGTAAAATCGGTTCACAAATGTCAGGGGCGAAAAATTTAACAACGTCTGACTTCCTATAAGAGGCGAACCCCACATAGTATAATCAAGTCGGAATAATGACGAACTTTTACGCTTTATATTTATTTCACCGTAATTGATGGCATCAGAGGTCTGAACAAGATTCGCATCGTTTTCCATGGTGAATGATCCGCTGTTGATAATGATCGATCCGGATATTGTCACATTAAAACCTTCGGGAATTACAACATTCGCGTTATTGAAGATTGTTAGTGAACACGCATCTATATCGGCTGCCACATTATAGGGGCCAGCGATAACCGCCGCTATATTATGTGTCGGCAAACCATTGTCCCAAAACGTCCCGTTCCAGGTTGTGGATCGTACGTAAATAGTTATCGGATCGGAATACCGCACATTGCAAATCCCATTTCCTACTACTGCCCTGAAATAAGTTGTTGCAGTAACAGCGCCCACATTTTCGCCGGTCAATACATTTCCGGTGACATTAATTGTCTGTGGATTGCTGAAATCGGCATTTGCCGATCGTTGCCAATACTGAACTGCGGCCGAATTGCCACTCAAAGTGATCTCATCGGGAACGTAACCAAAACACACGTCCTGATTA
>JADMKR010000028.1 GCA_015478765.1 Flavobacterium sp. | reverse complement strand
CTTTTTTTATTTCAGATTCCCGATTGCAGTCTAATAGCTTTCCAAATTGACAATCTGTCATTACGTGAATGATTGCCAAACTTGATTTAATTCCCGATATTTGCACCCGATTGATAAACAGTGGGAATAATGGGGATGAATAAAAATACAATTCTGGGATGGGCTTCCTTTTTAATGATAGTAATGGGGTTGCTGCTGATAGGTCTCGGAGTTTTCAAGTACAGCGAAATTTCGGGCTGGGGCTTTGGAGCGGCGGGAGTAGGATTTTTAGCCAACGCTTGGGTTTTCAGCTCATTAAAAGGCAGAGTTTAAACAAATAATTTACGTATTATGTCAGATGATAAGAAGGTAATATTCTCAATGTCCAAACTTAGTAAGACTTACTCAAGCAGTAATAAACAGGTTTTAAAGGACATTTATCTCAGCTTTTTTTACGGTGCAAAAATCGGTATTCTGGGATTGAACGGTTCGGGAAAATCCTCACTGTTGAAAATTATTGCGGGAGTAGACAAAAACTACCAGGGAGATGTTGTTTTTGCCCCTGGATATACTGTTGGTTACCTGGAGCAAGAGCCGTTATTGGACGAATCGAAAACGGTGATCGAAATTGTTCGTGAAGGTGTGGCCGAAACGATGGCAGTTCTTGACGAGTTCAATAAGATAAATGATATGTTCGGTTTGCCGGAGGTTTACGAAAATGCCGACAAAATGCAGCAGTTGATGGATCGCCAGGCCGATTTGCAGGACAAAATTGACGCATTGAATGCATGGGAAATCGATACTAAACTCGAAATCGCCATGGATGCGTTGCGTACGCCCGAGCCTGATACGCCCATCAAAATATTGTCGGGAGGTGAACGCCGCCGGGTGGCATTATGCCGATTATTATTGCAGCAGCCCGATGTTTTGCTGCTTGATGAGCCAACCAACCACCTCGATGCCGAAAGTGTCCTTTGGCTGGAGCAGCACCTGGCGCAATATGCCGGAACCGTTATTGCCGTCACGCACGACCGGTATTTTCTTGATAATGTTGCCGGTTGGATACTCGAACTTGATCGTGGGGAAGGAATTCCTTGGAAAGGAAACTATTCGTCTTGGCTTGAACAAAAGTCGAAACGCATGGAGCAGGAGGAAAAGACAGCCTCGAAACGCCGAAAAACCCTTGAGCGCGAATTAGACTGGGTTCGTCAGGGAGCCAAAGGACGCCAGACCAAGCAGAAAGCGCGTTTGCAGAACTACGATAAACTTCTGAATGAAGATCAGAAACAACTCGATGAAAAACTCGAAATCTATATCCCGAACGGTCCGCGTTTAGGAACCAATGTGATCGAAGCAAATAACGTTGTGAAAGCCTATGGTGACAAACTTCTATACGACAATCTGAATTTTACGCTGCCACAGGCTGGTATTGTTGGAATCATCGGTCCGAACGGTGCCGGAAAATCGACCATATTCAGAATGATAATGGGCGAAGAATCTCCCGATGCAGGCTCGTTCACCATTGGTGACACCGTAAAAATCGCCTACGTTGATCAGGCACATTCGAATATCAATCCCGATAAGACAATTTGGGAGAATTTCTGCGATGGCCAGGAGCTGATCATGATGGGTGGACGTCAGGTAAACTCGCGCGCTTATCTTAGCCGGTTTAATTTTGGCGGAAGTGATCAGAATAAAAAAGTGGCGATGCTTTCGGGCGGAGAACGAAACCGGTTACACCTGGCGATGACGCTAAAGGAAGAAGGAAACGTTTTACTGCTGGATGAACCAACCAATGACTTGGATATCAATACCCTGCGCGCACTCGAAGAAGGATTGGAGAATTTTGCCGGATGCGCCGTGGTAATTTCCCACGACAGATGGTTCCTGGATCGGATTTGCACCCACATTTTAGCGTTCGAAGGCAATTCAGAAGTTTACTTCTTTGAAGGCAGCTTCTCTGAATATGAAGAAAATAAAAAGAAGCGATTAGGCGGTGATCTAACACCTAAAAGACTTAAATACAGAAAATTAATTCGCGGCTAATCGTTGCTCCCGAACTTATTTTCACCAGTTAATCCCGGCTATATGCCGGGATTTTAGCTTTAATAAAAAAACGTATATTTGGCGAATTATAATACGCATTAATGTTTCAAAAACTACTAAAGTTATACCTACTACTTGGCGTTTCCCTACTCGTTTCCGGTCAGGAATCAGCTTCGCAACTGTCGATCCAGGAACTCAACGACAGGGCTGAAAAATATCTTACCGAACTAAAATTTAAAGAGTCGCTTTTGTTCGCGCGTGAAGCATTAAAACGTGCAATCGATGCAAAATCGGATATACAGATATCCACTGCTTATAATACCATTGCCGGTAATTACGACGAACTATCCGAACAGGACAAAGCAGTTGATAATTACAGAAAAGCCCTGCAGTATGCTGAGCGCGCCGATAATGATACACTGGTAGGTATACTCAATAATAATTTGGGTAATATGTTGTTTTTTGAGAAGAAAGAGTACAGCGCAGGGATCAACTATTATAAAAAGTCGCTGCATTATGCAAACAAAATTGCCGATACTTCACGACTGGTTTTCACGCATTTGAACTTAACATTGGCCTTTTTTGAGATTCAACAGTATGAGAAAGGTGCACCGCACCTGGAGTTCATCAATGAACATTTTGAAGAATATGGCGATCCGGAAAATAGGGTCTACCTGAATATGCTCAACGGTATGTATCAGGGCGATCTCAATAATATGAACTCCGCCACCGATTATTTCGAAACCGCGATCCTCCTTGCAAAGGAAAATAATCAACCGTTGGATCTTATGTATGTTTATCAGGAATACGCGCGATTTCTGAACAAAACCGGACAACATAAAGCCGGATTCAAATATTTTGAGACTTACGACAGATTAAAGGACAGCATTTACGATGTCGACATACTGAAAAAGGCACAGGTCGAAGGCGTAAATTTTGAGCTCGACGAATATAAGCGCGCGCTCGATACCCTGGAAACCGAGAAAGAAGTGCAGGCATTAAGTTTGCAGAAATCTTATATCATCGTTATCCTGTTCATAGTCGTCGCCCTGGTAATGGCGTTGCTTCTTTACATTACAACTAAGAGCCATAATTTCCGTAAGAAAAGTTTAGCCGATTTATCGCTGGCAAACGAACAGCTGATCCTGGCTAAGGAAAGGGCAGAAGAAGCCTCGCAATTAAAGACTCAATTTGTATCGACAATCAGCCATGAATTGCGAACGCCGCTTTACGGTGTAGTGGGCATCACCAATATGATTTTGGACGAACATCCTGAACTGGCCGACAGTCCGCATTTGACATCGCTGAAATTCTCTGCTAAATATCTGCTGTCGCTTGTAAACGATATTTTACAAATCAATAAAATCGAAGAAAACCGGCTGGTGTTGGAGAACTTAATCTTTAATGTCACCGATGAGATAAACACGGTTAAAAATTCGCTCCAGTTTATAGCCAACAGAAACAAGAATGTCATTATAACCGAAATCGACACTGATATCCCCGAATTCATGATTGGTGACAAACTGCGGCTGAGCCAGATTTTCATGAACCTGATCAGTAATGCGCTGAAGTTTACCCACGCGGGCGAAGTGAAAATATCGGCTGAATTAGTCGATACTGTAGGTTTGCAATATTATATCTTATTTAAGATTAGCGATACCGGAATCGGGATAGCACCTGAAGATCAGGCGAAGGTATTCGACAAATTTGTACAGATCGAGCGAAAAGAAGATGATTATCAGGGCACCGGACTGGGGTTGGCAATCGTAAGCAGGCTTATCCAATTGTTCGGAAGTGAAATACAACTCGAAAGTGCGGCAGGTGTCGGTACCACATTTTCATTTATAATCGCATTTGAACACAATCCTGCCAAAGCCGAACAAATAATCAACGACATCGAAGTGGATCTCACCTCCAGTCAGATATTTGATATCCTTGTGGTTGAGGACAATAAGATCAATCAAATCGTCACCAAGAAAATTCTGGAAAAGAACAACTATAAATGTTCGGTAGTCGATGACGGACTCGCAGCAATTCAATTATTGGAGAAGCAAACTTTTGATGTAATCCTGATGGATATCAACATGCCGGTTATAAACGGTTTTGAGACAACGAGAAGAATTCGTGAACTTGGCATCACCACACCAGTTGTGGCATTAACTGCCTTTGACAAAGAGGAAGTAACCGAAGAAGCCATTTCTGCCGGTATGAATGATATAATCATCAAGCCATTCGAACCCATCAAACTTTTTCAGGTGCTGAACGGCCAAATCCTTAAAAAAAGCGCTGATTAATACCAGCGCTTTTTATTTTGTTTGCTTCCAGCCGATTTCCGGCTTTTATGAGCGCCACCACTTCGATTGGAATTGTTCACCGGTTGCACCTCGGGTTCAACGCCGCCCTGCCACGGATAAGGATGATCTTCAATTTCCTCAACACCTACCTTAATCAATTTCTTGATGTCTTTCCAATAAGGCAGCTCGTCCTTACTGCAAAATGAAATTGCTATTCCGCCGTTACCGGCTCGTCCGGTTCGTCCAATTCTATGAACATAGGTTTCGGGAATGTTTGGCAGATCGAAATTGATGACGTACGGCAACTGATCGATGTCGATACCACGGGCAGCAATATCGGTTGCGACTAAAACGCCAACTTCCTTCGCTTTGAAAGCGTCCAGAACGCGTTGCCGGGCACTCTGTGATTTATCGCCATGAATGGCTTCGGCGGCTACACCTTTTTTACGCAGCGCTTTTACAACATTGTCGGCACCGTGTTTCGTGCGTGAGAAAACCAATACGTCGCTCAGTTTTTCATTGCGGATTAGGTGATATAACAAGTTTCGTTTTTCGCTTTTTTCGACGAAATAAACGCGCTGTTCCACATTTTCGGCCGTCGACGATACAGGCGAAACCGTAACGGTTGCGGGATCTTTGAGGAACATTTCGGCCAATTCTCTGATGGCAATTGGCATGGTTGCTGAAAATAATAATGTCTGCCGATTATTGGGCGTAAGCTTTACGATCTTTTTTACGTCGTTTACGAATCCCATATCCAACATTTGATCGGCTTCGTCAAGGACAAGATTATGAAGGTGATCTAGGTCGATATACCCTTGCTTATGCAAATCGAGCAAACGTCCGGGAGTCGCTATTAAAATATCTACGCCTTTACGCAAAACATCCACTTGCGGAATTTGTGAAACGCCTCCAAAAATTGTTAATTGGGTCAGGTTTGTGTATTTGCCATACGTATCAAAACTTTGTCCTATTTGAACCGCCAGTTCACGCGTTGGAGTAATCACCAGCGTGCGGATCTGTTTCGCTTTTTTGGATGACCCGACCATTCGGTGTAACTGATGAATGATAGGAATAGCAAATGCACCGGTTTTTCCCGTACCTGTCTGTGCGCAACCTATCAAGTCGCGACCTTCCAGAATCACCGGAATTGCCTGTTGCTGAATGGGTGTTGGTTCGGTGTAGCCTTCCTCAAAAACGGCTCGCTGTATACTTTTGGAAAGTGATAAATCTTCAAATAACATAAAAAATCTTTTCTGTGCTATCATCGTCGATAGCAAACGCGGCAAAGATAGTTTATATTTATTTAGCGAATAATTACGCGCGACATCAGTCCTGGTTACGCGAGTGAAGAATTTGCCTTCAGGAAGTCAGTTACAAGATACCCAATCAGCTTGCCAATGAGATGTCCTTTCTTATCCGAATCCAAATCGGGTGCGCCCTCACATATATGTAAATACGATGCGTTTTCATGTTTGCCGAAAAAATTCACGAACTGCCTGACCTGCTCCACGCTAAAACCACTGATGGTCATCGCACTGCTGGCAATGTTTGGAATAGAATCGAGATCTATTTCAATCCCGAAACTGTCTGTACCGACAAATTTTACGGCTGCGCTGAGTTCGCTTGCGAAATTTTTATCGCCTCTGATTGCAATTTCATCGTAGGTGTTGAATCGTACCCGGCCGTCCATCTTCTTGATTATGTCGAGTACGTTTTTGGATGTATAGTTTTCATGCAGCCCGAAGACGAAATATTTTTTTAAGAAACCTTCTTCGTAGGCGTAGGAGAAACCATTGCCGCTGTGGCGCCCTTCCAAAATTCGAAAATCTGAGTGTGCATCGATATTTATGGCATTAATGGCCTTGCCTTTAGCCAGCGCGGTGCCCTTGATATTGCCGTACGCATTGTTATGTCCGCCGCCAATGACAATCGGAATTTTTCCGGCTTTTACTATATGGAAGATAATATGGGAAACTTCTTTGTCGATTGATTCGACGAGTTGGCTTAATCGGAAACGATCGTCGATATTGTGGAAGTCCAGCTCTTGAACCTGTTGCATTTCCATTTCGACATCCAAATGCCCCAGGATAAGCAGTTGTCCCCCTTTACAGAATCGATTATGCTGAATATTAGCGATGCTGGGTATACAACTTGCCCATGCCGATGCGGTACCCGGCCTGCCGAAGTTGGCACGAACGCCAATGTCTTCAGGGATGCCAAATAACACGTATTTTGCGGTACAAATCTGCAGGAACTCAGCGATATCGGCATCTTTGGGAACGATCTGAATTTTCTCGCCAAACTTGATTTCACCGCTTCGATGATTTGTAGCTTTGGCTAAATCGCCACTTGTGAAAGGAACCAACTTCTCCATAAACAGGGTTTAGGCCCAAAAATAGTATAATAATATAAACTTTCGTTAAGAAGATTGTTCTGATTAAATAAAAATATAAATTTGTTAAAATCAATTAACAAACCTACCATGATGGAAAACCAGAATAGCAATTCTAAACTAAAAGCAATCATCATTATCCTGGCAATCCTGCTTGCCGGCAGCCTTGCTTACATGTACAAAATGAGCAGCGATGCAAAATCGACTCAAACCGTGCTCGTCAAAGAAAAGGACGATGTGATGAAAGACCTTGAAGCATTGAAAGCGACATACGATACGGCATTGGCCGAAAACACTTCCATGTCGGAAGAGTTGATTGCTGAACGCGAAAAAGTAGTTCAATTAATGGCCGACCTGGATAAGTCGAAAGGCGATGTCGCATCACTCCGCAAATACCGTGACCAGGTTCGCGTACTTGAGAATAAGATGAAAGGCTTGATGCAGGAAATAGCTGTATTGAAGAAAGAGAATGAAGGACTTACCATAGCGCGGGACAGTATGGTGGTCGCTTTGGGTGAGCAACGTACTTTCAACGACACCTTGGTTGTTCAGAATGAAAATCTTGCGAAAACAGTTGAAAAGGCATCGGCATTGACTGTAATGAATTTACGCACGCAGGCGATCATCGAACGAAACTCCGGAAAACAAGTTGTTACCGAACGTGCCCGTCGCGCCGATAAACTTAAAGTTTGCTTCACTATTGCTGAAAACAAAGTGGCAAAAGGCGGTGACAAACTGTATTATGTCCAGATCATCGATCCTAAAAACAATATTATAGGCAGCAAGATTACCGAAAACTTCGGAACCCAGTCACTTACTTATAGCTTTACTACTACGGTAACTTATGCAAATCAAACCGTAGATGTGTGTGAGCTGGTGGGAGGATCGGATTTTGCAAAA
>JADMKR010000027.1 GCA_015478765.1 Flavobacterium sp. | reverse complement strand
GTGACCCGACTGGGGCTCGAACCCAGGACCCCATCATTAAAAGTGATGTGCTCTACCAACTGAGCTATCGAGTCTTTAACCTTTTTGAATGCGGGTGCAAATATAAGACGTTATTCTTTATATTTCAAACCAATTATATTTTAAATTTGGCTTTTTTTCATTTACATATTTAATTCCTTAATTGATAAGGATTTATTACCATGAATATTATCCTACAAGGTTACATGGGGTCGGGTAAGAGTACAGTTGCCGTCAAACTGGCATCAACCCTGCACCTCCAGCATATCGATCTCGATCAATTGATTGAATCTCACGAAAATCTGTCAGTGACGGAAATTTTCTCGTTAAAAGGTGAGATTTACTTTCGCAAACTTGAATCTCATTTGCTCAATTCGGTATTGTCCCAGCAAACCAATTTTGTCCTCGCACTCGGCGGCGGAACGCCCTGCTACGGCAATAATCTCGATGCTATTAAAACTGGGGGAGTGTCAATTTATTTAAAAGGTAGCATCGCACTTTTATGCGAAAGGATCGCTAACAGCGATAATCGTCCATTGATTCAGGATCGTTCCCGCGACGATCTGACCGAATTTATAGCCAAGCACCTGTTCGAAAGAAGTTCGTTTTACGAGCAATCCGATTTTGTTGTAACTATCGACGGTAAAACTGCCGACGAGATTGTAAATGAAATCGTGGCGCTTCTAACTTAAGCACGCATAATCCGATTCTTCCTCAAATACAACGTCCACGTGCTCGAATAGTGACGTCGACAACGATATTCCCTTAAAGTCGGCTTTGACAGGATACTTTTTATGATTGCGGTCAACTAAAACCGCCGTCTTGAATTTCGCCAGCGGGACTTCTAAAAAGTGCTTGACGCCATACACCAGTGTCGTCCCCGAATTCAGTACATCATCAACCAGCACCAGGCCTTTATCAGTATACTGTTCCGGCAATAGTGATGTCGTAACCGGCAAATGCGGATTTTCCTTATCAATTACCACCTTGCACAACAACACCTTTAAGGGTGATATTTTTTGAAGTTCGGCTTCGAGCTTCTGTGCAAACACATATCCGTTCGATGCAATGCCCGCAATTACAATCTGGTCCTGATCGACAAATGTCTCATATATCTGGTAGGCGATCCGCCTGATCTTGTGCGCAATCTGCTCGTGGGTAAGGATAATGTTCTTGTTCATAGCTAATCTTCTGAATCGGTTTCGTGGTAATCGTCAAGATCACGCCTGTCTTTTTTAGTCGGGCGGCCATCTCCTGTTCTTCGGTAATGGTCTTTCGATAATTTCAATAACTCCAAATGCTCAAATGACTCGGCCGGCGTTTCATCCTTGCGGTACATGTCAACCAGTTTGGCGCCAACACGGCTCGGCGGAATATCCAGTACCTTCAGTATCCGCGTAATCTGGTCCCGCCTGAAAGTCACCGTATCTCCCGGAAAAACTTCCTTCGACGGCTTCGCAACATTTCCGTTTACCGTAATTTGATTTTTCTTACAGGCCTCCGTAACCATATTGCGGGTTTTGTAGTAACGAACGGCCCACAGATATTTATCAACTCTCATACTTTTTTCGAAATGCGGCGTTAAAGTGTTTACAAAAATAAATCAATATTGTATCTTGCGCTCCTAAATTTTAAGAAATAATGAACGTCATTCAGAAATTATTTTCTCTCCTTTTTTTATCGATTGTTCTTGTTGGCTGCGAACGCGATGACGACATCAAGACCGCTCCTCTCCGAGATCATCAGCAACAATATGATGCCGAGATAGTTGAAATCGAAAGATATCTGAAAACACATACGATCACAGTTGTTGAAAATCCAGGTTTTCCCGACGATCAGAATGTAACTTTTACTCCCGTTCCATTGATGGATCCCACATGTATTTGGTTGGATTCGAGATTAATTACAAAGGATGTGGTCGAACCGGTTAGTGGCCGCCCGTACTATCATGATGTCGCCTATAAACTTTACTACCTGAAACTTCGTGAAGGCGGTGGAGCTCTCGGTGATAAACTGGCGCCCAGCAATGTCGATGCGGTACTGACTTCCTACTCCGGACGGTATTTGTTTAACTATGATGACCCTGAAACCACCGATGTCGTTGAAAACGAACAACGTACCTACGAATTTGAATCCATCCCATTTCCGCAATCCAACTTGTCGCTCGAAGGCGTGATCAAAGGATGGAGCGAAGTATTCCCGGAATTTAAACCAGGCGATTTCACAACTGTCGAAGGTCAGCCGGTAACCTATACCGATTTTGGCGCTGGCGTTGTCTTTATCCCATCCGGACTGGGATATTTTGGACAGAATCTTAGCGCAATTCCAGCCTATTCAACCTTAATCTTTAATTTCAAAATATACGACATAACCCGTCTTGACCACGATGGCGACGGAATACCGTCATGGCTTGAAGATATCAATGGCGACGGTTATATCCGCGCACTCGGACCCGATTGGGAAAATCCGGATGACACCGATGGCGACCTGGCCCCAGATTATCTTGATCTTGATGATGACGGCGACCAGGTGTTGACGCGCACTGAGATCCGCCGCCCATTACAGAATCCTGAAGATGAGAACGAAGTTTATACTCACTATTCTTTTAACGGAGCTGCCACCGACGATTTATCTACGCCATACGATGACACTTGGGGAATTCCAAGCTGTTCGGGTGATTATTTGTCGCCTGACCGACTTCGGAAACACCGCGATCCCAACTGCCAATAACTTATAAACATAAAAAATCCCATCTGCATCCAGATGGGATTTTTTATTATAAAACAAATCTTTATTTTCGTTTGATGGCTTTCTCAGCTGCCGCGATGATTGCTTCGCTGTTCAGGCCGTACTTTTCCATCAATTGCTCAGGTGTCCCCGATTCGCCGAAAGTGTCTTTTACCGCAACATATTCCTGCGGCGTCGGAGTGTTTGTCGCCAACACCCTTGAAACGCTTTCGCCCAGGCCGCCAAACATATTGTGTTCTTCAGCCGTGACCACACAACGGGTTTTGGCAATAGATTCCAGAATAGCCTTTTCGTCCAATGGCTTGATGGTGTGAATATTGATCACTTCAGCCAGGATTCCTTTTTCGGCCAATGCTTCAGCTGCCTGCAACGCTTCCCAAACCAAATGCCCGGTCGCAACAATGGTCACATCCACACCTTCTGTCATTTTGATGGCTTTGCCAATGACAAACGGTTCATCCGCAGGCATGAAATTAGGAACCACCGGTCGGCCAAAACGAAGATAAACCGGTCCGTGATGATCGGCAATTGCCAATGTCGCAGCTTTCGTCTGATTGTAATCACATGTATTGATAACCGTCATCCCCGGCAGCATTTTCATCAGTCCGATATCTTCCAGTATCTGATGCGTCGCACCATCTTCACCCAGGGTCAATCCGGCATGCGATGCACAAATCTTGACGTTCTTATCCGAGTAGGCAACCGATTGACGAATTTGGTCATAAACCCGGCCTGTCGAAAAGTTTGCAAATGTTCCGGTAAACGGTATTTTTCCTCCAATGGTTAGTCCGGCGGCAATACCAATCATATTAGCCTCGGCAATACCAATCTGGAAAAACCGATCCGGATGATTCTTTTTAAAATCGTCCATTTTCAGCGATCCGATCAAATCGGCACACAATGCAACGACATTCTCATTCTTTTGTCCGAGTTCGGTTAGTCCGGCACCAAATCCCGACCGCGTATCCTTACTCCCTGTATTTGTATATTTTTTCATTAGGTATATATCAACTGTATAATTTCGATTAATAGTCGCTTTCGCCTTCGCAATAGTTTTGTGTCAGCGCGACTTCCAACTGATCGTCATTAGGCGCTTTTCCGTGCCAAGCGTGGCTGTACATCATGTAATCGACGCCGTTGCCCATTTCGGTGTGCAGCAATACGCAAACCGGCTTTCCTTTTCCCGACATTGCCTTGGCTTCAGTCATACCCGAAATGATCGCCTCAATATCGTTTCCTTTTTCGATCTCCACAACGATCCAGTCGAATGCTTCGAATTTTGCACGGAGGCTTCCCATTGGCAACACCTCGTCAGTCGACCCGTCAATTTGCTTACCGTTCAGGTCGATGGTCGCGATCAGGTTATCGACTTTTTTGGCCGATGCATACATGATTGCTTCCCAGTTCTGTCCTTCCTGCAATTCTCCGTCGCCGTGCAAACTGTACACGATGTGATTATCGTTGTTGAGCTTTTTTGCCTGTGCGGCACCAATGGCAACCGACATTCCCTGACCTAACGATCCCGATGCAATCCGAACACCCGGTAATCCTTCGTGTGTCGTAGGATGGCCCTGAAGGCGGGAATTGATATGGCGAAAAGTAGCCAGTTCCGAAACCGGGAAGTACCCGCTTCGAGCCAAAACGCTGTAAAAAACAGGCGAAATATGTCCGTTGGAGAGGAAGAAAAGATCCTCGCCGATGCCGTCCATATCGAAACCTTCTTTTCGGTCCATCAGGTTTTGGTAAAGTGCGACCATAAATTCAGTGCATCCAAGTGATCCTCCGGGATGACCCGAGTTGACTTTGTGCACCATTCGTACGATATCGCGTCGCACCTGAATACATAAATTGTTGAGTTGTTGTGTGTTGCGCTTCATTTTTCGATTAAAAGTTAGACAGCCACAAAAGTACTCCGAATTTTGGGCAACGACAAATCTTTTCGGTCCCTCATTTCGTAAAAAATGAACACCGATTTTCAATTTATGCCGCTTTCGTTTCCTTATTCTTTGGTAAACTCGTAAACTCCGCCGCCCTGTTTCAGCACCATTTCGTTGGTATCCGGACTAAACTCCAACACAACGCCGGCACGGTCGAATTGGAACTTGTGCAGTGAAGTGGCATCCAGTGCAAATGCCGATTGCCCGGTCGCCTGCGCCATCAATGTAGTTCCCTGTGCAGAAATAGTTATTTTTAACGGCATTTGCGTAGATGTATAAATGCCGGTGTATTTTTCCAGTTCGCCATCCTTATAATTATAGGACGCAAACTCCGGTACTGTAACAGGCATATTATAAAACCACAACAGGGCCGCCAGTGCAACATCGTTATTTTTGATATTCGAACCGTTGGAAGAAAATGCAATTGTCACTTTGTCCTGCGGGAAGTAGGCAAGGAACGATGCAAAAGCATCAATGCCGCCGGTGTGGCCGTATCCTGTCTTGTCATTAAAAGGAAATCGGAACAATCCCATTCCATAATCGTCGCGTATAGTCTTCATTTTATCCAGGCTCTGTGCCGATACGATCTTGCCCGCAAAAAGTGCCTCGATAAACGTAGCCAAATCATCCATCGTCGATACAATTGCGCCCGCTCCTGACGGAATCGACATGTGGGTCGGGTTCTGCTGTTGCCATTCGCCATTAAATTTGTAGGAGTGTGCTTCACCTGTGGAGGTATTCAAGTCACCGCCATAATAAGTGTCGGACAGTTTTAATGGCTGCGTGATTTTCTCTTTTAATAATTGCGCGTAAGGTTTTTTATAGACATCCTGAAGAATATAACTAAGCAATACGTAATTGGCATTGCTGTAATCAGCCTTAGAATCGGGTTCAAAATCGCTGCCGCCGGCTGTAATGATTTCTACCATTTCAGACGGAGTCTTGGGCGAAGTGCTCCAGCTTTCATAGTCGTCGTTATCGGTAAAATTGTGGATGCCGCTGCGATGGCTCAGCAGCATTTCTATGGTGATTTTTTCGGAGTTGGGAACCGATGGATAGAATTTCGACAGAAGATCCGATAATTTGATCTTGTTCTCTTCAATTGCTTTGAAAGTTAATGCCGATGTGAAGGTTTTGGAGATCGATCCAATCCGAAATTTCGATTTTGCCGATAATTTTACATCCGCCAACTTATCCGAGTACCCAACGGATCGCTGGTAAATAGTTTTACCTTCATGTGAAATTACAATGTTTCCCATGAATTTGTTGTTGGTTTCCAATGCGTCGAAATAATTGTCAAGCGTTTTGGAATCACGTGGTTGCGCCAGCCCGCTGCTAACAACGAGAAGGCATACTAGTACTAAATTGATTGAAAATTTCATGATTTTGATTTTTGATTGATGGTTTTAGACGATTCCGCATTTCTTTCGTTACTAAAGTAATGAAAAAAGGCAGCCATTATCGGCTGCCTTTAGTCATTCTAAGTGGAGGTTATCGTTTTATCACACGGAGGGTTTCTGTTACGTCGTCCTGAATTACAACTACATTGTACACTCCCGATGGGTAATTAGTTCCCAAACCGTCAGATTCTACATTCAGCTGCACTGTTTTCGACTCCAGAAGTTTGCCCATCATGTCATATACTTGTAATGTCACCGGCGAACCAACATCGGATGTAATATTGATTCCGAAAGAATCGGTGAATGGGTTCGGAGAAGCGATCACCTTGAAATAGGATATTGTGCTCGGGTCACTTGAGGCGATTGCTGCTGCTGCTGTGAATACAGTACATGGTGGTCCATAGGCGCTGTAAGATCCGTTGATCAGCAGCGAAACTTCAATTTCGTAAGCAATACCGTTTTGAAGATCGGCAACGTGGTTGAAGCTGATCCAATTAACGTTGCGGGTAATTACTTGCACGCTTTCGGTAGTGAGGTTGGTAACCCTAAACATATAACCTGAAACACCCGGATAGCTTCGGGCAATGATTGGCGCGTAATAGTCAGAGTAAGTCACGCCGCATTGCTTAATGCCAGGTTGATAAATGCCGGCCAGAGCGGCAGTGAATACCGTACAGGCGTCACCGTATGCACTGTATTCGCCCTGAATTAGAAGGGAAACTTCAACGCTATAGGCGGCTCCATAATCAAATCCGCTGAGGTTTGTAAAGCTGAACCAATTCACCGCGCGGGTCAATACTTGTACCGCATTAGTTGCCAATGGATTGCTTAGGTTGCTAACGCGGAATCGATAACCGGTCACACCAGGATAACTGTGCGCAATCAAAGGCGAATAGAAATCGGTGATGGTAACACCACACTGCTTGATGCCTGCTGCATAATTGCCTTCTAAGGCCGGTGTTGCTACCGTGCATGACGGTCCTGTAACGCCGGTCCACACGCCATCAACTTCCAGTTCGACCGCAATTGAATACGTGGTTCCATAAGCGAACGATGCAAGATTCGTAAAGCTAAACCAGGCCACGTTTCGAATAACCGATTGAGAAACACTGGTAGAAGTATTTGTTACTATAAACTTATAAGCTGTGGCTTCTGCTACGGCGTTTGCCGATATTGGTGCAAACACATCGGTAAGTGTCGATCCGCAGTGTGAAGATTTGATTTGTGTTACAAGAACATCAGTAGCATCATCCTGCATGCCGTTGCAATTTTCATCTATACCGTTATTTGGTATTTCGGCGGCACTCGGATTAATAGCGGCGTTTGAGTCATCACAGTCGGCACCCATACTTGTCATTGCATATCCTTCTGGAATCGATGCGCCATAGCACACCATTTCCGAACCACCGTCGTAACCATCATTATCGTTGTCGATATACAGCATGGCTGATTGATAGGTATTCGCATCTTCATCATCGCAATCGGCACCATTGGTGGTCATTGAATAACCATCAGGA
>JADMKR010000026.1 GCA_015478765.1 Flavobacterium sp. | reverse complement strand
TAAATATTATGGCAGAAATTAAGCCTGCTGAAATTTCAGCAATATTAAAAAGACAGCTTGCAAGCTTCGAATCGGGCGCTACATTGGACGAGGTTGGAACCGTTCTGACAATAGGAGACGGTATCGCACTTGTTCACGGTCTGGCCCATGTTCAATACGGCGAACTGGTTGAATTTGAAAACGGAGTGGAAGGCATCGTTTTGAATCTTGAAGAAGATAATGTGGGTGTGGTACTTCTTGGCCCGTATACCGGGATCAAAGAAGGTACTTCTGCAAGAAGAACGCAACGCATCGCTTCGCTGAAAGTAGGTGAACAAATGGTTGGCCGAGTTGTCAATACACTTGGTTTCCCTATTGACGGTAAAGGGCCAATTGGCGGCGAGCTGTACGAAATGCCATTGGAGAGAAAAGCTCCGGGAGTTATTTTTCGTCAGCCGGTGACAGAGCCGCTTCAGACAGGTATTAAAGCTATTGACGCAATGATTCCGGTAGGCCGCGGCCAAAGGGAACTTGTAATTGGCGACCGTCAAACCGGTAAGTCAACAGTTTGTATCGATACGATCCTAAACCAAAAAGAATTTTACGATGCAGGTCAGCCTGTATTTTGTATATATGTTGCGATCGGCCAAAAGGCGTCGACTGTAGCAGGAATTGCTAATAAACTGGAAGAACTTGGTGCAATGGCATATACGGTCATCGTGGCGGCTAATGCATCCGATCCTGCTCCAATGCAGGTTTACGCTCCGTTTGCAGGTGCTGCAATTGGCGAATATTTCCGCGACACGGGTCGTCCGGCGTTGATCGTTTATGATGATTTATCAAAACAAGCGGTTGCTTATCGTGAAGTTTCCCTTCTATTGAGAAGACCTCCGGGCCGTGAAGCATATCCTGGAGACGTTTTCTACCTTCACTCACGTTTGCTTGAAAGAGCGGCGAAAGTGATCGCCAATGATGAAATCGCCCGTACAATGAACGATTTGCCCGATTCACTGAAACCGATCGTAAAAGGTGGTGGTTCACTAACCGCACTTCCAATTATCGAAACGCAGGCAGGTGACGTATCGGCTTACATCCCAACCAACGTAATCTCGATTACCGATGGTCAGATTTTCCTCGATGGCGACTTGTTCAACTCAGGTGTGCGGCCGGCGATCAACGTAGGTATTTCAGTATCACGTGTTGGAGGTAATGCACAGATCAAATCGATGAAAAAAGTTGCAGGTACCCTGAAACTTGACCAGGCGCAGTTCCGCGAATTGGAAGCGTTTGCCAAATTCGGTTCCGATCTTGACGCTGTAACTTTAAACGTTATTGAGAAAGGGAGAAGAAACGTTGAGATATTGAAGCAAGGTTTGAACGATCCTTACACAGTTGAAGATCAGGTTGCGATTATCTACGCAGGTTCCAAAAACTTGCTGAGAAATGTTCCTGTAGAGAAAGTTCGTGAGTTTGAAAGGGATTTCCTTCAGTATCTAAACGCGAAACACCGCGATACGTTGGATGCTTTGAAAGCAGGAAAACTGACTGACGAAATCACTGATGTCATCGAGAAAGCTGCAAAAGAAGTTTCGGCGAAATACAACTAATAATTTGATAATTTGGAAATTTGAAGATGTGCTAATGCATTTTCAAATTTTCATATTGTCACATTTCCAAATTGAAAAATGGCTAATTTAAAGGAAATACGTAACAGGATAACCTCGGTATCGTCGACGATGCAAATCACATCGGCGATGAAAATGGTATCTGCTGCAAAGCTGAAAAAAGCGCAGGACGCTATTACAGCGATGCGGCCCTACTCAGAAAAACTTACTGAGCTATTACAAAATCTTTCCGCATCTCTTGATGGCGATATCGGCGGTGAGTTTACAACACAGCGTGCCGTACAAAACGTCCTGATTGTCGCAATTACGTCCAATCGCGGACTAAGTGGTGCCTTCAATACCAATATTGTCAAGGAAAGCCGCAGATTGGCCACCAATGAATATGCCGGAAAAAACGTGACTTTTTATACTGTAGGTAAAAAAGGGAACGATTTAATCCGGAAGAATTATCAGGTAGTAGCCAACAATAATGACGTTTTCGACAAATTGAATTTTGAAAACGTATCGACCATTGCCGACGAGATTACACAAATGTTCCTCGATGGAAAGTACGATAAGATCGTAGTGGTCTATAACCAATTCAAGAACGCGGCCACCCAAATCGTCAGAGCGGAGCAGTTCTTACCGCTTGCCCCGGCAAGTTCCGATACGACTGCAAATTCGGTTGATTATATTTTCGAACCAAAGAAGGAAGATATCATCATGACGTTGATTCCCAAAATGCTGAAAACACAGCTATATAAGGCTATTCGCGATTCATTTGCCTCCGAACACGGAGCCCGTATGACGGCTATGCACAAGGCTACCGATAACGCAACCGAACTCCGTGATCAGTTAAAGTTGACATACAACAAAGCGCGGCAAGCCGCTATTACCAACGAAATCCTCGAGATTGTTGGTGGCGCTGAAGCGTTAAAGAGTTAACAAAATACTTTTTTATCTTAAGAACCGCCGTTTAATTATTCGGCGGTTTTTTTATGCGCACTAGTCATATATTTCAGTGTTTTCTTAAGAATATTACCAAGTGTTTTTCATGTTTTTAACAAAAAACAGCTGAAGCATGAAATTGTTATCGGCAATGTCGGTATATTTGATACTTTATACTTAACAGATATTCGTATCAAGACCTCGATTTCGGAAATTTACATTGGTATTAATTAAACTTATAACGTATGAGCGAACACAGAAAGATTACCAGAGTTGAAGGCGACGCAAGTCAGACACAACGGCCGGCCGGCACTTTTACTGCAACAGCCGAAAGTAAAGGCAAAGCTCTACAACTCAGAATAATTGCCGGAATTTTATGGGCGCTTGCAATTGCCGCCCAAGTAGTTGCCATCTCAATGGTGTTGAAACCACCCATTAATATGCCATGGGTAATTGGATTGATCGTAATTGATTTAGTGTTGGTCGTAATCGGATCGCAATTGTGGAAAAAGTCCAACCGGCTTGATCCTGCTTCCGAAAAGAATAAATTCATGTTCTTCATGCAAAGCCAGCTTGGCCTCGTCGTAAGCGTAATAGCGTTTCTCCCATTGATTATCTTCATTCTAACCAGTAAAAAAATTGACGGAAAACAAAAGGCAATTTTGGGGAGTATTGCCGGTGTGGCATTACTGATTGCCGGAGTTACAGGGGTAGATTTCAACCCGCCATCGGTAGAACAATATGCTGAGCAAACGGATCGGGTGGAATGGCTAAATGACGGCCGCGACTTTGTCTACTGGACTAAATCTGGAACCGTCTATCATTTGGAAAATGACTGTTCGTACATTACCTCTGCTAAGACAAGCGAAGTATTTGAAGGAACTGTAGCACAGGCCCGCGAACTTAAGAATATTTCAAATCTTTGCAGTAGATGCGAAAATAAAATCATTCAGGAAAAAGGATTGAATGAGGCCGATTACGGCAAGGCAGCCGAGGAGATTTCTCCGTCAGGACCCGAGTTGAATTCAGGTGAATAAGCAAAAATAAATTGGCGTACGAAACTTTAAAAATAGATGTATTATGGACGAGATAGTAAAAATGGTAGCTGACAGAACAGGAATGTCCGAATCGGCTGCGCGAACGGCGGTAGTAACCGTGTTGGGATTTTTAAAAGACAAGCTACCGGCGGGAATTGGCGATCATTTGGAAAGTTTTATTGATAGCGACGGCTCCGGAAAAGATAGTCCGCTGGGTGATATCGGTGGAATGATCGGTGGCTTGTTTGGTAAAAAATAAAACATCCGTTCGTAATTAAAGGGAAAAAGGGGTCAATTATTACTATTGACCTGTTTTGTTGTGGTTCTCTTTCTGTTTTAATATTTGCTTTAAAACATTCTTGTTAAGCGCTATAATTCCTCAGTTTATAGCAAGTTATATTTGTAAATTGCCATTGACATCCCGAAGAAATGGCTATTTTTGTCGTTAAAAGTTTTTCACTTTGGGATTATACAAAAGCTTGTTCAGACAGACCGCGATCTATGGTTTTGCCACTGTTTTACCGCGGATGCTCACATTCTTTTTGACGCCGTTTTATACCCAAATTCTTCCTGAAGCCGAGTACGGGGAAGTTTCCATCATATTCGCCTACATGATTTTTTTTAATGTCGTTCTAGCATACGGCATGGAAACCTCTTTTTTTCGGTTCTACAGTCGCGAGGAAAATAAAGAGGTGGTAACCGAAACGTCAACGGTTTCGATCTTTTGGAGCGCTTTGCTTTTCCTGGGCGGCGCGCTGCTCTTTCGAAATGCTGTTGCCGGCTTCATTGGCATCGACGTTCAATATATAACATTTGCCATCTGGATATTAGTGCTCGATGCGCTGGTAATAATCCCGTTTGCCAAACTACGTGTCAACAGAAAGCCCGGTCACTACGCCGTCATCAAAACCGGCAACGTGCTGGTCAATATAGGATTGAATATATTTCTCCTCGTGTTTTTACCGCGTTTGGCCAGTGCAGATTCGACCGGAATCTTTAGTTTTTTCTATATTGAAAACTTCGAGATCGGATATATTTTCCTTTCCTTGCTTGTCTCCAGCTTCCTCACATTCGTAGTATTATCGGGTAATTATATCCGTTTCAACTGGAATTTCGATTTTGCTTTATGGAAAAAAATGATGCGTTACGGCTTGCCTATTCTGATATCGGGCATTGCTTTCGCCATCAATGAACAGTTCGACAAAATCCTGCTTGAATGGCTGTTGCCGGCCGACATTGCCAAATCCGAAGTGGGAGTTTATTCCGCCTGTTACAAATTGGGGTTGTTTATGATCTTGTTCCGGACAGCGTATACCCTGGGAATCGAACCATTCTTCTTTAGCTATTCGCATAATAAAAATGCCACCCAAACCTACGCCACCGTCACCAAGTATTTTATTGTGTTCGGTTCGCTGATTCAGCTAGCTGTCATAGTGTTCGCCGATTTATTAAAAGTACTTCTACTTCGCGATCCGGCCTATTGGGAAGCGATGAAGATTGTACCGCTGATCGTGCTGGCCAACTTCTTCCTGGGGATTTACACCAACTTATCGGTTTGGTACAAATTGATCGATAAAACCCATATTGGCGCTTATATTTCGATAATGGGCGCAGTGATTACATTAGCGCTGAACTTTATCCTTATTCCCCATTACAGCTATTATGGCTCGGCTATTGCAACCATCGCTGCCTATGGAAGTATGATGTTGGTTTCGTGGTATCTTGGCAACAAACATTACCCAATTCCGTATGAGATCGGAAAAATTTCGGCATATTTAGGTCTGTCGATTGTGTTTTCTATAATTTCATTTTACTTTTTCAGAGGCAATTATTTCGTTGGAATCCCGTTGCTGCTCAGTTTTGTCGCCTTTATTTATAGTAACGAACGTCAGGTAATCGATAAAATCCTAACCAGAAAAACAAACACATAAAACCGTATGACAGTAAAAATCATAAATAATTCAGGTCATTCGTTGCCAAATTACGAAACCATTGCATCGGCAGGAATGGACATTCGCGCCAATATTTCAGAACCAATAACGTTAGAGCCTCTTGGCCGGGCAATCATCAAAACCGGACTTTTCATTGAACTGCCAATCGGCTATGAAGCGCAGGTGCGGCCACGAAGTGGATTGGCAGCCAAAAAAGGTATTACAGTCTTAAATTCGCCTGGCACAATCGACGCCGATTATCGCGGGGAAATCGGTGTGATTTTAGTAAATTTATCCAATGAAACTTTCGTGGTTGAAAACGGCGAACGCATCGCACAAATAATCGTCGCCAAACATGAACGCGCCCAATGGCAACAGGTTGAGGAATTGTCGGATACCGCACGCGGTGCCGGCGGGTTCGGTAGCACGGGAGTAAAATAATTAAAGTATCTTAAAATTCGAGAATTCGAAAATTAAGCCGGAAGGCGTTCCGTAAAAAAAGTTAATAGTTATTAATATGAACGGGGTTAAGTGGATGCGGAAGTACTAATCAGACTTTAGACTTTCTCAATTTGCAAATTCCCGAATTTCCAGATTTTACATGAAAATAATAGTTCCAATGGCCGGTCGCGGCTCAAGATTACGCCCACACACGCTTACTGTTCCCAAACCTCTTATACCAATTGCAGGAAAACCGATTGTGCACCGATTGGTTGAGGACATTGCCGCCGTCATAAATCAGGACATTGACGAAATTGCATTTATTATTCACAAGGATTTTGGTTTGCAGGTTGAGAAAGATCTTATTGCCATAGCCGAAAAACTCGGCTCTAAAGGAAAAATATACTATCAGAACGAAGCATTGGGAACAGCCCATGCGATTATGTGTGCAAAGGATTCAATGCAGGGGCCAATTGTGGTTGCTTATGCCGATACACTATTTCGCGCCGACTTTACGTTAGATACTTCAGCAGACAGTGTGATCTGGGTTAAGCAAGTCGACGATCCATCCGCGTTTGGAGTAGTACAGTTAGATGAAAATAACCAAATTGTCGATTTCGTTGAGAAACCGGCTGAGTTTGTTTCTGACCTGGCCATCATCGGAATTTATTATTTCAAATCCGGTGAAACATTGCGCGCGGAATTACAGTATTTGCTGGATAATGATATCGTCAAAGGTGGCGAATATCAACTAACCGACGGCCTTGAAAACATGAAATCCAAAGGTTTGAAGTTTGTTCCCGGTAAGGTCGAAGAATGGATGGACTGCGGAAACAAAAACGTGACCGTCGAAACAAATTCCCGAATGTTGAATTTTCTGTTGGCCGATGGCGTAGCACTGGTTGCATCCGATATTAGAAACGAAGGTTCCACGATTGTCGAGCCGTGTTATATTGGTTCTGGAGTAATATTGCGAAATAGTACGATAGGGCCTAATGTTTCCCTCGGCGATGGATGTACGGTTGAAAACAGTACTATCCGAAATAGTTTGGTGCAGACAAATTCGACCATTCGCAACGCTGCCCTGGACAACGCCATGATCGGCAGTCATGCAACATTTGATGGAAAGTTCACCAGTATCAGTATTGGTGATTATTCGGTGCTTGAATAAAAAATTATGAAAAAGGTATTCGTACTGCTTACTTTGATTTTAAGTATATCCTCAGGATCCGCGCAGGCGGAACCCGATGATATCGCTTTGGCATCCGACGACTTTCAGGAAGCTTTCTATGAATCATTGAAGCAGAAAGGTATCGAGAATTATGACAAAGCGATTACGGCCCTTGAAAAATGCCTGAAACTTGAACCGAACAATGCCACAGTACATTTCGAACTCGGCAAAAATTACCTTGCGCAACGCGACTATAAAAAAGCGTACGATTCTTTTGAGCGCGCTTCGCAACTCGACCCGTCAAATATGTGGTTTCTGGTTGGAATGTACGATGTATGTTACGAAACACGCGATTTTGATCAGGCGATTGTAATCGTTCAAAAGCTGATTCCCTTTAAAAAAGATTACAAAGAAGATTTGACATCTTTGTATATGAATACGCTGCAGTTTGACAAAGCGCTGACTTTGATTAACGAATTGAACGAAACTGTCGGAAAATCGGATTTACGTGAAAATTACAAAGCCGCGATTTTGCGGGACCCTAAATATCAGGGCGCC
>JADMKR010000025.1:2127-7768 GCA_015478765.1 Flavobacterium sp. | reverse complement strand
GCCAAACAGCAAATCGCCATTGTAGAGTTGGCGGAAACTTAATATGTTAGTTTGAACCCGGTTGGCGAATATCAGTGTGTCTTTGTGATGGTCGCGTATCATAACCGACCTTAGTTTCACGCCACCAAATGCCGACACTGCCACTTTATCAACATGTATATCAGTACCGTAATCCCTATTTATGCGGTCGGCAACGTAATCGCCAAGTTCAGTTTGCACCGCCGGCAGTGACAAGGCCGCCGCCATGATGAGCAACAGTAATATCAGGGCAACAATCGTCCGCAGGACTATTTTAAAAAATCTTCTGATAAAAATATCGTTTAGCTGATTCCGAAATATATCTCAATCGGTATAAACAGGGCATTTAATTACTTAAATTTGCATCACCCGAAATCCATTGTAAAAATAGATTATTTTGCCGAAGTTCAATTAAGTTTAAATCAAAATCCGCACCGCTAATATGCCTTCCGACGATGTTCTTATCCTTGCCATTGAAAGTTCGTGCGATGACACCGCGGCTGCCGTATTGCGTAATGATGTTGTGATTGCCAACGTGGTCGCGAATCAGTCTGTTCACACCCAGTATGGTGGTGTCGTGCCGGAGCTGGCCTCCCGCGCTCATCAGCAAAATATCGTTCCGGTGATCGAAGCGGCACTAAAAAAAGCAGAAGTTATACCTGAACAACTCTCGGCAATCGCATTTACCCAAGGCCCGGGGCTCATGGGATCGTTGCTTGTAGGAAGTTCTTTTGCAAAATCATTTGCGATGGCACTCGAGATTCCGCTACTATCTGTCAACCATATGCAGGCGCATATATTGGCACATTTTATATCGGAAGAAGGTTTTGACAAGCCGACATTCCCGTTTCTCGCGTTGACCATCAGTGGCGGACATACGCAAATCGTACAAGTATCCGATTATTTTGATATGGAGGTCATTGGACAGACTACCGACGATGCCGTGGGCGAGGCATTTGATAAAAGCGCCAAAATTCTGGGCCTTCCCTATCCCGGCGGCCCATTGATCGACAAGCATGCGCAGGTTGGAAATAAGTTGGCATACACATTCACCAAACCTACAGTACCCGGACTCGACTTTAGTTTCTCGGGTTTGAAAACAGCCATATTGTATTTTGTGCAGCGAAGTGTCGCCAACAATCCGGCGTTTATTGCCGAGAACCTGAATGATATCTGTGGGTCAATTCAGCATACCATCGTCGAGATTTTGATGGACAAACTGAAATTAGCCGTTGCACAAACCGGCATCACGCAAATTGCTATCGGCGGCGGGGTCTCGGCCAATTCAGGAATACGGAACGCTTTGCGCGATGCAGAAAAGGAATTCGGCTGGAAAGCGTATATTCCAAAGTTTGAATACACGACCGACAATGCCGCCATGATTGGAATCGTTGGCTATTTAAAATATAAAAATGCCGATTTTGCGACATCTGCGGTTGTTTCAAAAGCGCGAATAGAATTATAGATGCAATTATTTTATACTCCGGAAATTACTGAGGAAACCAAAAGCTTTACATTTGACCGTGAAGAAAGCAAACATATAATTAAAGTGCTTCGAAAGATTGCAGGTGACAAGCTTTTAGTTACCAACGGTTTGGGATTTACTTTTGAAACTGTCATAACACTTGGTTCCGATACTAAGTGTACAGTCGATATCATAAAAGCAATACCGTCCGACCCGCCGAAGTATAACCTGCATCTGGCAGTGGCGCCCACAAAAATGAACGACCGCTACGAATGGTTTTTGGAAAAGGCAACCGAGTTCGGCATACATGAAATCACGCCTTTAATCTGCGACCGATCGGAAAGGAAAATCATAAAATTGGATCGCTACGAGAAAATCCTGCAATCGGCCATGAAGCAATCGCTGCAATCCTATTTGCCGAAACTTAATGTGCCGGTTCCATTTTCGGCATTTGTCAAAGAGAATAACCATGGTTTGCGTCTGATTGCGCATTGCGAGGAATCTGATAAAACATCGCTGAAAGAAGTTCTGCCAACAGATCAAAAAATAATTATACTGATTGGTCCGGAAGGTGATTTTTCTGAAAAAGAAATTCGCACGGCGCTCGAAAACAATTACATTCCTGTATCTTTGGGTAATACTCGTTTACGAACCGAAACCGCAGCGATCGCGGCCTGTCATACCGTCGCGCTGCTTCATGAATAACAATATGCGCAAAATAACATTACTTTTTATATTGTCGGGTTGGTTGGCAAATGGGCAGGAAATTGCGCTGCTGAAATATAACGGCGGTGGCGACTGGTATGCCAACCCAACGTCATTACCTAACCTGATAAAGTTCTGCAACCAGAATATCAACACGCGCATCGCTCTAAAACCCGCAACAGTGGAACCGTCAAGTCCGGATTTGTATTCATTCCCGATGGTGCATATGACCGGTCATGGAAATGTTGTTTTCAATGCATCCGATTCGGAAAATTTGCGCAATTACCTAAATGGAGGTGGCTTTTTGCACATTGACGACAATTACGGTATGGATAAATTCGTCCGAAAAGAGATCGAAAAATTATTTCCACAAAATCCAATGGTGGAAATTCCGGCAACGCATGCGATTTTTCAAAAACCGAATCCTTTTCCCGACGGACTTCCAAAGATCCACGAGCACGACGGCAAGCGGCCACAGGCTTTTGGCGTATTTTTAAACGGACGCCTCGCCTTGCTCTATACGTTCGAAACTGATTTGGGTGACGGATGGGAAGATCCCGAAGTCAATAACGATCCGGAGCCGGTTCGGCAGAAAGCGTTAAGAATGGGGGCCAATATCGTACATTACGTTTTTACCAATTAACTATGGTCACATCACGAACAATAGCAAACGGAATTCTGAAAGCGGTCGCGGTAATCGCAGCTATATATTTTCTATATCATTTCCTGAGTCTTATAAAACCCGTGTTGATCTATATCGTAATTGCATTAATTCTGACGTTAATCGGTACGCCATTGCTGAAATTCCTGAAGCGCCGGTTGAAATTCAATAATCTTTTCGCGACAATTACCACCTTGTTCTTCTTCGTATTGCTGATTGCCGGCTTCATCATGATGTTTGTTCCATTGATACTGTCGCAGGGACAAAATTTATCGCTGTTGAACACAGCATCCATCGAAGCGCAGATTCGTCATTTAATAACCGAAGTTTCAATTTTCCTGGAAAGTAACAATATCGATTCCAAGGCGATGATGCAGGATTCCGACCTGGCGTCAAAATTAAACCTGAATTTCATTCCTAATCTGCTGAATTTTGTTTTGGGCACTTTGAGCAGTTTGGGCATCGGACTGGCTTCGGTATTATTTATAACGTTCTTCTTTTTAAAAGATCGGGCCATGTTCACGCGTGGCGTCAAACGGATATTGCCTCCGGCACAGGAGGATAAAATTCTCAATTCGATCGACAAAACCAATACATTATTGTCCAGGTATTTTATAGGTTTACTGCTGCAATTATTTATTGTTTTCATTTTGTATTTGATCGTATTACTGATTTTCGGTGTGGAGAATGCGCTGGTGATTGCTTTTTTATGTGCGGTTCTCAATATCATTCCATACGTTGGGCCACTTATTGCATCGGTATTGGCGGCGGCCCTCACCATGTTGAGTAATATTGGCGGCGATTTTCAGTCGGAGATATTACCAACTACAATATATGTCCTCATCGGTTTTTGGCTTGTCCAGGTAATTGACAACAATCTTACCCAACCACTAATATTTTCAAACAGTGTCAATTCGCACCCACTTGAAATTTTCCTGGTAATACTGATCGCCGGTTTTCTGTTTGGAATAATGGGTATGATCATAGCGGTGCCGCTCTACACAATATTAAAAGTGATCGGAAAGGAATTTTTTCCGGATAACCGAATTGTAAAACAGTTAACCAAACATATCTGATCTTGACCGATCTGCTCCAACCCGAAATCCAGCAGTTTATACGCCGGCATACAGATGACGATTTGCGAACGTTGGCACTTTCCAAAAACCCATTTCCGTCAGTAAGTTGGAATGCTATTCTGAATCAAATTGCCGGAAGGCAGAAAGCCAAAACAAAATTACCTACTTGGTATAGTGCTCAAAATATAATTTATCCTACGAGAATTTCGGTCGAACAAACCTCGTCGGAAGTTACGGCGCAGTACAAATCGAAACTTGTCAGCGGCGAATCACTGGCCGATCTAAGCGGTGGTTTCGGTGTGGATTCGTATTATTTTTCGAAATCTGTAAGCGAAGTCTTCCATTGTGAAAGGGATATCGAACTTCATCAGGTTGCAAAACATAATTTTAAAGCTTTGGGCAGTGACAACATTAGTTGCGAAACGGAAAGTCTGCAGTTTTTGGAACAAAGCGCACGGAAATTCGACTGGATTTATGTTGATCCCTCCCGACGAAGTGATGCCGGAAGGGTATTCATACTGAGTGATTGCGAACCCAATGTGATTGATTTAATGCCGACATATTTCAATCACACCGACAAAATTCTTATTAAAGCCGCACCGTTACTGGATATAACAGCAGCATTGACGCAACTAAACCATGTGGCGAGCGTTCATATCGTCGCTGTGAAGAATGAAGTCAAGGAATTGCTGTTCAGCATCGATAAAATATATAATTCGCGGCCAAAGTTCCGAACGGTCAATATCACGCCGGACTCAACCGACATATTCGATTTCGATTCTGATTCGGCGCTCGCACCACTGGCCCTGCCTTCAACTTATTTGTACGAACCCAATGCTGCCATCATGAAATCGGGCGGATTTGAGCAGATTGCCATTGCGTTCAATCTGAATAAATTGCATCGGAATTCGCATTTGTACACGTCGGACGTATTGGTTAATGATTTTCCGGGCCGAATATTCAAGGTCGATAGGCCAATCGGATATACAAAATCAGACATGAAAGAACTAAGTAGTTTGAAGGCCAATGTAACTGTTAGAAATTTCCCCGACAGTGTGGAGACAATCCGGAAAAAGTGGAAGATAAAAGACGGCGGCGCCACCTATTGTTTTTTCACGACCGATATGAATAACGACAAAATAGCTTTAATTTGCAGCAAAATAAAATGATGAAATACTTTTTAATAACCACGCTGCTACTACTTATGTGTGGCGCAGGTTACGCACAAAAAAAATGCGAATATACAGCCAATGTAAAAGACAGCATCGGTGTTTACAAAGAGACACCTGAATATCTTGTGTACGAAAGGAATTTCGGAGGTTTGGAGTCGTACATCTTTTTATCATTGGCACAAACCGATGGCATGCCTTCTTTAAGCGTACAATTGGTAGACAAGAGCACCGATTTTATTAAAGCGAAATGCCTGGATAAAAATTCGCGTTTGTTTCTCCAACTTGAAAATGGAAAGATCGCAACGCTTATCCACGTCGATCAGGATAATTGCGGAACGACCGTGCGCGACGACAAGGGAATCAACAACCGGGTCATGAACGGCGCATTTCTCTTTGTACAGGGTTCTATAGAAGATTTAAAATCGTCGCCTGTATCGATTATGAGGATTCGATATGCGACAGATACGATCGATTATATTTTGAAAACAGACCTTATTTCCGAACTCGATGGCAAATCATATCGCCCGGGAAGGTATTTTGTGGA
>JADMKR010000025.1:0-2117 GCA_015478765.1 Flavobacterium sp. | reverse complement strand
AGACTAATTGCATTCCCATTTAAAATTAGCTACCGGAAAGCCAGCGCTGCCGTTCAGGTTGTAATGCCACCATTCGGATGCCAACGCCGAAAATCCGCTTAATTCCATAATTCCTTTCAGCAATTTTCGGTTCGCCAGAACGCTTTCCGACAATTTTTGATATTTATGAGCTGCCTCCGGGCCAAAATGGTCGAACGATGTGCCCATGTCAAGTTCATTTCCTTCATTGTCAACCAATGTTAGATCGACAGCGCCGCCGCGGTTATGGATGGAACCTTTAGCCGGATCAGCTACATAGGTCGGATTTGGTACTATTTTCCACATTCTTTTTTGAATGTCCAACGGCCGATAGCAGTCGTAAATTTTTAGCCGATAGCCCTGGCTCAAAGCAGCTTCACTGGCGCTCGCCAATGCGCGAACGGTGGCCAGCCGAAGATAACACTCTCCGCAATCATAGACGACAGCCTGTAAAAAATTATCGGACGTGGCATATTTCATATCGTATATGAATTTATCGCTATAATCTTTAAGGTTGACAAACGAAGTGTCGGATACGGCTTGCTTTTGATTAAACTCTTTCTGCGCGGTGCACGATGTAGTTGACAGAATCAGCAACAGTGCATAGAATTTCACGAAATTATTCATATTTAACATTGGTAATTGCCCTGACAAATTAAAGGTATTAAAGATAAATTAACTTAATTTCCCGGCATAATGATTTAACTTTAAGGAAACCAAAGACTTCCCTCATGAAAAATCATATACTATTTGCCATTTTTTGCCTTGGGGCGTTTGATGATTCTGTAGCGCAAAACAATGTTGATAGTTCTACAGCATTCTTGCAATTTATTCACAATACAGCTGATCCGGCGTTGACGGAGATCGACATTTACATTGGCGGGCGGCTTGTTGTAGACGGACTTTCGTACCGACATGCAACTCAATTTCTCGCAGTTCCGGGTGATACTGAACTCCGCATCGACATTGCTCCCGATTCCAGCACTTCTGCCTCTGCTTCCATTCTCACTACTTCTGTTAATTTAGTTTCCGGTTCATCCGGGATCGCACTCGCACAAGGTCATGTAAGTACTTCAGGATTTCAAAATTCAGTGGCTTTCGGGCTGACTTATTTTGATCAGGCAAGACAAATTGCTAATATCGATACCACAACAGACGTATTAATTCTGAACTCCTCAACAGATATTCGCGATATAAACATCGTCGTACCGGCCGCACCCGGAGGTAATATCAATCAGGATATTTTTTACCAACCAACTGCTTCCGGTTATTACGAATTGGTAACCGGACATTATCAGGTCCAGACACTTAGCATCGACAATACACTGCGTTCAGCCTACCGACTGCCGTTGTCTTCGCTTCGGCTGCACGGCCGGGCAGTTACCATAATTCCCAGCGGATTCCTGTATCCGGCGCTTAATAGCAATGGACCGGAGTTAGGATTATTTCTGACTATGGCGACCGGCGGGCCGTTGCTTCCGTTGGACATGATATCAAACAACATATTCAGTTTTGCCGAAGCTAATATTTTAATGCACCCCAACCCTGTCACTGATTTCATTAACTTTGAGTTTCCATTTGCAGCCCGCATCATCAACGCGCAGATTATAGATGTTTCAGGTCAGGAGGTCAGATCTTACCAAAACATTGACCACCGACTTGATATTTCCGACTTGGAAAATGGCGTTTACACTATCAACTTGACAATTGACGATAAAAATTTTACTGATAAATTCGTGAAGATTTTTTGATTGCTGCAGATCGTATTATGGGAGCTAAGTCAGGCTATCTTTACATTATGAGGCGATTTCATTCAAAGTAAGCAATGGTGGTTAACAAAGCATTTTCGGTCTGGCGTGAATCTAAACGTGTATGCTGTACGACTATTGGAACATCCGATTCAATTACAACAGAGTAATCGGTGTCCAACGGAATTTTTTCGGGATCTTCCAAATCATTGAATCGTAAATGTTTGGTGCGCTGCGCTTCGACGCTTACTTTGTATGGGCCCACCGGATCTTTATCGGAAAAGAAGATAATTATTTCAATGTTTGCATCAGTATTCGATGTGTTCAGGATGCAGGCAGTTTCGTGGCTGG
>JADMKR010000024.1 GCA_015478765.1 Flavobacterium sp. | reverse complement strand
GAAATGCACCGGTCAAGCCAGCGGTGCATTTCACATCTTGATAAATTGCCATTTAAATACGGATACGAACAGGCCTTTTTCCCGATCGTGCAGGGAAGTACGTATAAAGATCTTCGGATGCAATCGGCTGAATATATTGCCAATACGAACCAGCCGGGAAATGCTATCGGCGGATTATCAGTAGGTGAGCCTGCCGAAGAAATGTATGCCATGACCGAGGTCGTCACCGCGATTCTGCCCGAAGACAAGCCGCGTTACCTTATGGGTGTTGGTACTCCGATAAATATCCTGGAAAATATTGCTTTAGGTATCGATATGTTCGACTGCGTGATGCCAACCCGAAATGCCCGAAACGGAATGCTGTTTACTTCACAAGGAACGATCAACATCAAAAATAAAAAGTGGGAAGACGATTTTTCACCGCTGGATGAAATGGCGCATACCTTTGTGGACACTGAATATAGCAAAGCATATTTAAGACATTTATTTGCGGCCAATGAATATCTTGGTAAGCAGATAGCAACCATTCACAACCTGGGCTTTTATATGTGGTTGGTGCGCGAGGCCAGAAAACATATCTTAGCAGGTGATTTCAGGTCGTGGAAGGAAATGATGGTCAAACAAATGGATAAGCGGTTGTAATCGTCCACCAATAACTAAGTCGGAGCGTATGCTGACAATAATTGATAGGTACATTTTAAAACGCTATCTCGCGACATTCTTCGTGATGTTGTTCATGTTCATCCCAATTGGGATCGTGATCGATGTGGCGGAAAAGGTGAATAAGATGATCGAGAACGAGATTCCGTTTATTGACATTGCCATCTATTATTATCACTTCACGATTTATTTTACGAATTTTTTGTTTCCGATATTCCTGTTCCTGTCGATCATCTGGTTTACGTCCAAGCTTGCTAATAACACGGAGATCATCGCAATCCTGAGTTCGGGAATTTCTTTTACCCGGTTCCTGCGACCTTATATCGTTGGCGCGACAATCATTTCTATTCTGGTGTTGCTGATGGGTTTTTTCCTGGTGCCAACATCCAGTCAGGGTTATAATGATTTCAGGTATACGTACTTAAAAGGCGGCGGACTCAATGAAATGCGTGAGAATTCGGATGTTTATCGCCAGATCAGCGATGATGTATTTATTTATGTGGGCAGTTTCAATCAACGCATCGGGACGGCATCTAATTTCTCGCTCGAAAAATTCAAAGGCGAACAGCTCGAATATAAGATTAAGGCGAACAGGATCCGATGGAACGAGAAAGACAGTACGTACACCATGTTTAACTATTCTAAAAGAACGGTAGGCGAACTCAACGACCGCTTGGAAACCGCTCCTAAAAAGGACACGGTCTTCACTTTTGATCTTGAAGATCTGACGCCAACAGTCTATGTCGCCGAAACACTGCCGCTGGGCGAATTGTATCGCTTCATTGCCAAAGAGCGCGAAAGAGGATCGGCTAATATCGACACCTATCTGGTTGTACTCTATAAAAAGTACAGCCTTCCGATTTCAGCTTTTATACTGACGGTAATTGCGGTTGCTTTATCATCGATGAAACGCCGCGGGGGAATGGGGGTTAACCTTGCCATCGGAATTGGGATTGCATTTGCTTTTGTGTTCTTCGATATGATTTTCGGGACATTAGCCGAAAAATCAAGCATTCCACCATTCGTCGCGGTTTGGCTTCCCAATGTACTTTTTACTATTCTCGCATTCTATCTTCTCAGAAATGCAAAGCGGTAATATCAAAAGCCACCTGAATCTCCATCTGATTGTTTTTATCTGGGGGTTTACTGCCGTGCTCGGCGAGCTGATCACGATTCGCGAAGCATCACTGGTGTGGTACCGAATGTTACTGGCCGGAATATTTCTGCTGGCTTTCATGTTGATCACCAAAAAATCGCTGCGACTGCCCATTAAAGTTATTGGCAAATTGTTCTTTGTCGGTTTCCTGATTGCGATCCATTGGATATTTTTCTTCAAAGCCATCAATGTTTCCAATGTATCGATCACCCTTGCCATGTTCTCTATGGGCGCTTTTTTTGGAGCTATTTTGGAACCTCTTTTCTACAAACGAAGGATGCTTTGGTATGAAGTCTTCTTTGGGCTGATCATTGTGGCGGGATTATCGATAATTATGCAGGTTGAGGTGCGCTTTCTTGAGGGTATTGGTTATGCACTTTTTTCGGTTTTCATGGGCGTTCTTTTTACGTTATTCAACGGAAAACTGATTCAGCACCACGATTCGACGGTGATTACAGTTTATGAGTTTTTCGCCGGATTTTTATTGGTCTCTGTCTATCTTCTGTTTGACGGAAAGTTCACCGCCGCCTTTTTTGAAGTGTCCGGAACCGACTGGATTCTGATCTTGGTACTCGCTTCGGTCTGCACGGCTTATGCATTCACGGCATCAGTCCATGTCATGCGCCGGCTTTCACCATACACTGTGATGCTGACAACCAATCTCGAACCCGTTTACGGCATTCTGCTCGCATTCTTCATCATCGGAGACAGCGAAAAAATGAGCGCTTCGTTCTATATAGGAGCCGGGATTATTCTCACCACCGTAATTTTGAACGGCATTATCAAAAACAGGTACGACAGGCGTCATTCACTTTCAGAATAATGATTTGAACTTGAGGATTTAACCGAATTATTCAAATCATTATACTCGTTTTTTAAGTTTCAAAACAATATTAAGTTTTATCTTTGCCTTTCAATCAGATTGAAAACCCTCGTATTTTATGGAATATCTAGATTTCGAACTTCCAATCAAGGAACTTGAAGACCAACTCGACAAATGCCAGATCATCGGACAGGAATCCGATGTGGATGTAACCAATACATGCAAGCAGATTGAGAAAAAATTAGAAGAAACCAAAACCAAAATATACAAAAACCTGACGGCATGGCAGCGTGTGCAGTTGTCGCGGCATCCAAACCGTCCCTACACAATGGATCACGTTCGCGCGCTATGTGGTGAGACCTTTTTGGAATTATTTGGCGATCGTACTTTTAAAGATGATAAGGCGATGATTGGCGGACTGGGGAAAATTGGCGGGCAATCATTTATGATCGTTGGCCAGCAAAAGGGTTATAACACCAAGACGCGCCAGTTTCGCAATTTCGGTATGGCCAATCCCGAAGGTTATCGCAAAGCGCTGCGGCTGATGAGAATGGCCGAGAAATTCAACATACCGGTGCTGACATTGATCGATACGCCGGGAGCATATCCCGGATTGGAAGCTGAAGAACGCGGCCAGGGAGAAGCAATCGCGCGCAATATTTTCGAAATGGTCAAACTTAAGGTGCCAATCATTTCCGTTATTGTGGGTGAGGGAGCATCCGGTGGCGCGCTGGGGATAGGCGTTGGAAACCGTGTATACATGCTCGAAAACACGTGGTATTCGGTGATATCTCCGGAGTCCTGTTCGTCCATATTATGGAAAAGCTGGGAATACAAGGAAAAAGCTGCCGATGCGCTTAAATTGACCTCAAGCGACATGAAAAGACAGAAACTCGTCGATGATGTAATCCCGGAACCATTGGGCGGAGCACATTATGATAGGGAAACTACCTTCAAAACCGTCGAAAAGTTTATCATGAAAGCATATAATGAATTGAAAGACTTATCAACATCCGAACTTGTCACGCAGAGGATGGAGAAATACAGCAACATGGGCGACTTTAAGGAGTAAAACCTTACAAAACTTTTCTTAATCCGGAGCCCAATGGTTTCGGATTTTTTTTAGGTTATAAACAAATTCCGGTAAGTTATGAACAGTAACAGATTATAACTCCGGTCACATCAATTTCAAAAAAAACATAAATTCGCCACATGGAAAGTTTTAAGAATATCAACCCGGTTCGTGTCGATAAGACCACCATCATAAATCTCGAAAAAGGAAAGCTGCCGCCACAGGTGATAGAGCTTGAGGAGGCTGTGCTTGGCGCGATGATGATCGATAAGAAAGGTGTCGATGAGGTAATAGATATATTGCAGCCAGATGCTTTTTATAAGGACGCGCACAAGTATATTTTTGAAGCGATTTTCCAGTTGTTCACAGATTCGCAGCCTGTTGACTTATTAACAGTATCGGCGCAGCTTAAGAAAAACGCCAAACTCGATCTGGCAGGAGGCGATTTCTACCTGATTCAGCTTACACAAAAAATATCATCGTCGGCGCATATCGAATTCCACTCCAGAATTATTTTGCAGAAGTTCATTCAGCGGAGCTTGATACGGATCTCGTCCGAAATCATCGAAGAATCGTACGACGAAACCACCGATGTATTCGATTTGCTCGACAAAGCCGAATCCAAATTATACGAAGTCACTCAGGGAAATATCAAACGAAGTTCCGAAACCGCGCAAAGCCTTGTAATCCAAGCCAAAAAGCGAATCGAAGAAATCGCAGGAAAGGAAGGCCTTTCAGGAATCGCGACAGGTTTCGAGAAATTGGACAAAATCACTTCAGGCTGGCAACCAAGCGATCTCATCATCATCGCGGCGCGTCCGGGTATGGGTAAAACCGCGTTTGTATTGTCGATGGCGCGCAATATTGCGATTGATTTCGGACATCCCGTGGCATTGTTCTCACTTGAGATGTCATCGGTGCAATTGATAACGCGTTTGATTTCTTCCGAAACCGGTTTGTCCTCCGAGAAACTCCGTACCGGAAAACTTGAAAAGCACGAATGGGAGCAACTCTCAATCAAAGTCAAAAACCTGGAGAAAGCGCCATTATTTATCGATGACACGCCGTCGCTATCAATATTCAACCTTCGGGCAAAATCCCGCCGACTGGCATCGCAACACGGAATTAAGTTGATCATCGTCGATTACCTCCAATTAATGACTGCCGGAGGTAGCAACGGTAAAGGAATGGGTAACCGCGAGCAGGAAATATCCACTATTTCCCGGAACCTGAAAGCACTTGCGAAGGAACTCGGTGTTCCAGTGATTGCGCTTTCACAGCTGTCGCGTGCGGTCGAAACCCGTGGTTCCAGCAAACGGCCCTTGCTTTCCGATCTCCGTGAATCGGGAGCGATTGAGCAGGATGCCGATATCGTATCTTTCATCTACCGTCCGGAATATTATAAAATCGACGAGTGGGATGACGATGAACATACGCCAACGGAAGGCCAGGCCGAATTCATCATCGCTAAACACCGTAATGGCTCGCTTGAAAACATCAGGTTGAAGTTTATCGGGAACCTTGGTAAATTTGACAATCTTGAGGATTATGGCGGAGGCTATGACGATCTTCCATCAAAAATGAACCTGGACGACAATCCGTTCCAGACAAAAAATTTACCGTCGGCAAACGAAGCGTTTGGCAGCAGGTCAAATGATTTCGATGACAGCGACGTACCCTTTTAGGCAGGTTGCATGTAATTACATTTTTAGTGGCCACAGATTCACTGATTCCTATAATCTGTGAATCTGTGGTTTTTTTTTTGACTTACGTTAGTAACCCATTTATTGATTGCAGCTAAGACAATACTTTTTATATCGGGATGTGGTGATTTCTTCAATCTGTGAATCTGTGGTTTTTTTTCTTTTTTGATTTACGTTGGTAACGTTTTGCAGCTAGATGAATGCCTTCAAAGGAACTAAGTACGCTCCGCAAGATATATATTCTTGGTTAGAAAAAACATCCGAGAAATAGAATGCAGCAAGTTTTTCTGGATGCGGTTAGCAACAGGCGAAATTTTTCAATATTTCGAAAAAAGTTCGACGCCCACTCTTGTGATATGATCTAGAAGTTCTTGATTCTGTATTTTATTAAAGACCGAAACATCAAATTTATATGGCAATAGAAGGTCGTCTAATTCGTTTTCAATTTTATTTTGAACTGATAAATCGATTTTTTCCCCGACCAAACTAATGTCAATGTCGGAATATGGTTTATAATTACCCTTGGCTCGCGAGCCATAGAGAATAACTTTGTCGACCTCTAAATGATTTTTAAATATATGGCAAATTAAGTCTATATAGGAAGACTTTAAACCAAACTTATTATCAGTAGCGCTTTTCATAACTACAAGATTTCATCCTCTTGTCTCGATCGCTTTTCTTCCATAGTTGTTTTGAAATTGCGAAAAGCCGGATAGTATTCATTCAGTATCTTCACATATATTTCATTTGCCGTTTCTTCATTGTAAGTATGAAAAGTTTTATTCCGGCTTTTAATCATATCCATCCAAATTTCGCCATCACTAATTATCTGCAGCTGTAACGCTTCTCGAACTGCATCTCTTGAACCGCCAATTAAGGAATTTCCTTGATATTCTGCGTAATCTTTCATAACATTCCAAGCAAGTTCATGTGTGTATTCAAATCTTTGAATAAGACCTTCTTTAATCATCTCGTCTAATATCGAGTCGAAATCATCTTCGTTATCATCTTCAATATTTTCGTTGATGTAGTTGACAGACTGTTGAAGTTTGTCTATAGCTTTGATGAAGTTCGAAAATCTTTGTTCCCAACGAATGTCCATTGTATATCAGTTTACACAAAGATAATTTTAAAATCGACTCTATTTCATGTAAACAAGAATATACTTGAGCTGTGGCCAAAGTACTTGAGTACTTTCCGCACCGTAAATAATTGATTAGAAAACACATCCCGAAACTTAAATGCAGCAAGTGTATAAACCGCTGTTATGCTTCGTGTCTATTCCAGATCCAAAACGACTTTAATATTTTCCTTAACTTTTTCGGACAAATCGGCTGGAAGATTTCCTATCTTTTTGATTAATCGTTTATTGTCGATAGCCCTAATTTGGTCTATCATACCATCGCAGTTCTCTAACAGGTTACCAATTCCTTTTTTCAAGTGAACACGTAATAAATCGGCGTCTTTTTGAACGTTTGTAGTTTACGGACAGACCACAGTTGAACGATGCGGAACGGCATTTAAAAGATTGGTTTGAATTATTAGAACTAGTCTAGCTTTACCGGCTTCAGTTCCTATTTGCGGATTAAGATCAGCAATCCAGATTTCGTATTGGTTAATCTGCATAATCAATTTTTTCAAATTCCTTTAAAACTGCCATTGATTCCGACAGGACCAAGTTTGACTCAGCTTTCAAGCGTTTTTCCGAAATCTTTCGCTTTTGGACTTTGTTATAATAATCCAGCGCTTCGTTAATATATCTATTTCTAGAAATGCTGATGTTAGAAAGGATTTTCTCGGTTTCACCGAAAATTAATTCGTCTATTTTTAAAGACGGGAAGTGGTGATTTCTATAATCTGTGAATCTGTGGCTTTTTTACGTTATTGATTTGCGATGATCTTTTTGATTTCTTTAATCTGTGACTCTGTGGCATTTTACTTTCTATGTAAGGGTGTTTGCAACAATCACCATTTAAATCCGTTATCTTTGAAGTTGACATTTCTAAAAAACACCTATGTCATTAAAAAAATATTTACTGCTTATATTACTGATTGTAACTTCATCGGCCAAAGCATCATTTATATTGTTGCCGATGGATTTCGAATCGCAAAAAAATCACCTGAAAGCGTACGGAATCACCTTTTGGTGTCTTGAAAAACAATACAAGGCGAGCTGGCTGCTGAATTATCGCGGCGGATCGTTTTTATTGCCCGATTCACCCGAAATCCGCAAAGAATGTCAGATACGCGGCGTAAGTTTCGAAGTTTTATCGGATGGCCAGGCCGATGCGATATTAGCCGAAATAGCATCGCCGTCGCAAAATATGGAAACCGTCGTACTTGAGAAAGCGCCCAAGGTTGCCGTATATACTCCTAAAGGAAAAATGCCGTGGGATGACGCCGTCACTTTGGTGTTGACATATGCCGAAATACCGTTTACGCCGGTTTACGATGAAGAAGTTTTATCAGACCAACTTTTAT
>JADMKR010000023.1 GCA_015478765.1 Flavobacterium sp. | reverse complement strand
TACAATATCGCCGAGGCTGCAGGTACGGCCTTTGGCTGGATCGTCTGGTCGTCACAGATTCTGCTTGTGGTCGTAACCGGTATACTGTCATTTTTACTTCTTCCGGTTTTTAATCGTAACAAATAATTTTATATATTGGCTTGCCCCAATTGCATAGCCTGTTTAATATTTATTATTAGTTCGTATGAAAAAGTTTCTGCTTGCAATTGTGATCCTGATGTCGTTCCCGGCATTGTCTCAGGAGACTATGACCGATACCATTATCTCTCAAAAATTAAACGAAGCACGGGAAATTACAGTAACACTACCCGCATCGTACCAGTCCAATTCGGCAAAAAAATATCCCTTACTGCTATTACTCGACGGCGACTACCTTCTTTCTCCATTTTTGGGCGCGCTTAATTACGGCGCCTACTGGGACGATTTGCCCGAAATGATTATCGTTGGGATAAGCCAGAATAAAAACAATGAGCGAGAAGATGATTCCATGAGCGATTCCTCGACAGGTCTCCCTGAAAAAAAAGGCACTTTCTTTTACGAATTCATAGGCATGGAACTTCTTCCGGCAATAGAGAAAAAATATCGCGTTGCGCCATTTAAAATTATAGCGGGCCATGACACCACCGCCGGATTTTTGAATTTTTTCCTATATAAAGATCAGCCGTTGTTTAATGCATACATCAGTATGAGCCCGGAACTGCCAACCGAGATGGAAATACGTTTGCCACAAAGGCTGGCCAGCATATCAACACCCATTTTTTATTATCATTCCACAGCTGATGGTGACGTTAAGAAAATGCGGGACAGGATTTTGGCTTTGCATGAATCGGCTAGTGCCATCAAGCGCGAAGGGTTGAATTACAAATTTGATAATTTTGCCGATGCATCACATTACTCCCTGGTATTACATTCGATCCCCAAAGCGCTTTACCAATTCTTCTCCTCGTACCAACCCATTTCATCGGCAGAATTTGCCGAAAAAATCGTCACTCTGCCAAGTGGTTACGTTGATTATCTTGAAAACAGGTACACGGTTCTTGAAGAAGCATTGGGCTATAAGATGCAAATCCGATACAATGATTTCAAGGCAATAGAAGCTGCAATTATCCGCAACAAAGCTTACAATGAATTCGATAAACTTTCCGATTTAGCGCGAAAGCACTATCCTAATACAATGCTTTCCGACTATCACATGGCCGTAATGTATGAAAACACAGGCGATTTGAAACGCGCGCAAAAATCATATATGAAGGCATTTAACAAGGAAGAAATTGGCGACCTGACAAAAGACATGATGTTTGACCGAGCAGACGCGCTGAAGAAAATGTAATTTAATGACCAAAATCAAAACGGCTTTTTTCTGCCAAAACTGTGGAACGCAGTATTCAAAATGGCAAGGCCAATGTAACGCTTGCCGCGAATGGAACACCATCGTAGAGGAAGTGCTGCAAAAAGAAGACAAACCATCCTGGAAAAGTTCGGCCGGCGGTGAACGAAGATCAACTCCGTTGAAAGTTCGGGATATAGATTCGGCTGTTGAAATCAGAATGGATACCTGCGATGGCGAACTAAACCGCGTACTGGGCGGGGGAATCGTCCCGGGTTCACTCATCTTACTGGGTGGCGAACCCGGCATCGGGAAAAGCACGCTCCTGTTGCAAATTTCACTAAAACTTCCGTATAAAACGTTATATGTATCGGGTGAGGAGAGTCAGAAGCAAATCAAAATGCGGGCAGAACGCATTACGCCAAATGGCGAAAATTGTTATATCCTGACCGAGACAAAAACGCAGAACATCTTCAGGCAAATCGAAGAACTATCGCCCGATGTGGTTATTATAGACTCGATCCAAACTTTGCATACCGATTATATCGAATCATCTCCGGGAAGTATCTCCCAAATCCGGGAATGTACTGCCGAGCTGATCAAATTCGCAAAAGAATCGAATGTTCCGGTGATCCTTATTGGCCACATTACCAAAGACGGTAATATAGCCGGACCAAAAATCCTGGAGCATATGGTCGACACAGTGCTGCAGTTTGAAGGTGACCGCAATCACGTGTATCGCATTTTGCGTTCGTTGAAAAACCGATTCGGCTCGACATCTGAACTCGGTATTTACGAAATGCTGGGCAGCGGACTACGAGAAGTTTCAAATCCGTCCGAAATACTGATTTCGCACAAAGAAGAAGAACTTTCAGGAACTGCGATTGCCGCTACTTTAGAAGGCATGCGTCCGCTGATGATAGAAATTCAGGCACTGGTGAGCACAGCAGTTTACGGAACGCCGCAGCGAAGCACTACGGGATACAACGCGAAAAGGCTTAATATGATTTTAGCGGTATTGGAAAAACGCGCCGGATTTCGCCTCGGGACAAAAGATGTATTCCTGAATGTAACAGGCGGAATTTCGGTTGATGACCCGGCAATCGATCTCGCGGTCGTGGCCGCCATTCTTTCATCAAATGAAGATATTCCCGTGGGCAAGGACTATTGTTTTGTGGGTGAAGTCGGTCTTTCTGGCGAAATACGCCCGGTAAACCGAATAGACCAACGCATCCAGGAAGCTGAAAAATTGGGTTTCAGTTCGATTTTCGTATCCCGATATAATAAGATTTCCCTTAAAAACACACTTATCAAAGTCGAACTTGTTTCTAAAATTGAAGATATAGCCGGACGCCTTTTTGGATAAATTAAAATTGGCTATCTTTAAGTTGGAACAATAATTAGCATGAAAGAAAAAACCAAAAAAAGATTACTGTGGGCGACCGCAATCATTATACTATTATTCCTGCTTGTCACGGCAGGCTTTTTTATCTTCCGACAGCAATTGCTCGAAAAAGCAATTTCAAAGGTTTCGGAAAAAATGAAAAGCGAATACAACAGCGACTTTAAAATCGCCGAAGCCGAGTTCAATAGTTTTTCAGGCGTGTCAATGCGCGACATTTCACTTGTTCCTGCAAATGGCGATACCTTGCTGCGCGTCAACAGCCTTAAAACCAACATAAACTTTGGGCGTTTGTTTGTTGGCGATGTACAACTCGGAACCTTATATATAAACGATGGATTTGTAGCAGTTCTCGAAAATGAAAACGGAAAGAATTATGCTGCCTTTCTCCGTACAGCCAACAAACAGACTGCGACACCCCGGACCAAAGGCAATATTGCCCGGCGAGCTTACAAACTATTAAATACTGCTCTGAACTTGATTCCGACTGATATGGAGGTGACCAATGTCGAACTCCGCGTCGAGAATAAAGGCAGAAATGCAACTTTGAATCTGCAGGAATTACGCCTGGCCGATAAACTCCTCGACAGTAAAATGACAATTGTTGCCGGTAAGTTCAAACAGAATTGGCGCATATCAGGAAAAGCCGATCCTCGAAACAAAACAACAGATTTGCGATTTTTCAACCGCGACAGTGGCCAAATCAGGCTTCCATATATCGATGAACGCTACAATGTGGAAGCCGCATTCGACTCGATAAGGTTAAATGTAAGCGAAATAGAAATGAGCGGCGGTGAATTACACGTTGATGGCTTCACCTCGATCGTAAATCTCAAAGTAAATAATCGGCGGCTTGCTTCCAAAGATGTTGTGATCAGAAATGCCAGGTTCGATTATAGGATGCGATTTGGCGCCGATTTCATGGCTATCGACAGTTCATCGACCGCGCGCCTGAACAAAATTGAATTCCGGCCTCACTTGGCCTACGATGTTCGTGCCGACACGATTTATCGTATGAATATCCAGATTCCAAAAATGCCGGCGCAGGACTTCATCGATTCACTCCCCGAAGGCCTGTTCACTAATTTTGAAGGAATGGTCGCCGAAGGATCTTTTGACTTTGATCTCAAATTCGAATTCAATAAAAATAAACCGGATGCGCTTATTTTTGAAACCGATATGAACAAAGAAAACTTGAAAATTGTCAAATACGGCGAGGCCAATCTCTCCAAGTTGAATACCTCGTTTACCTATCGCGCCATCGAGAACGGCAAACCTCAGCGAGCTATTTGGGTTTCTAACGACAATATTTATTTCACGCCTCTTGAACAAATCTCACCCTATCTTCGAAATGCTGTGCTAACCACCGAAGATCCGTCGTTCTTCTCGCATAAAGGGTTTATCAACGATGCTTTCAAGCAATCGATCATCAAAAACATCAAAACCAAGAAGTTTGCGCGCGGTGCAAGTACCATAAGCATGCAATTAGTGAAAAACGTTTTTTTGACACGCGAAAAAACCCTGTCGAGAAAGCTAGAAGAGATTTTACTGGTCTACATTTTGGAAAATAACCGAATCGCCAGCAAACACCGTATGCTCGAAGTATATTTTAACGTAATTGAATGGGGGCCGAATATTTACGGAATTGGCGAAGCTTCCATATTCTACTTTGAGAAACATCCGTCGCAATTATCATTGAATGAATCGGTTTTTCTGGCAGGAATAGTTCCGCGCCCAAAAGCATTTACCTGGCAATTCACCAATCAAGGAACCTTAAAACCGCATGTTATTCGAAAAAATCGGTATATCACCAACCTCATGCTGCGACGCGGACTTATACAGAACGATACCGTTGCAATGAATGAACCTGTAATACTTACGGGACGCGCCCGCGGATTTGTAGTAACCGAACAGGATTCTACCGAAGTCGACTCCATAATTATCGACGAACTTGACGAATTTGATTTTTAGATCGGTAACTGGCTAATTTTCAATACGTAGCACTTTAGTAAAAAGCTATTTTAATGTATATTTACGGGACAAACTTTTAAATATGCGTGCTATGAAACTGAAAATTACTTTAATTCTGGTATTAATTTCGACGTTTGCTATGTCGCAAGTAGTAGAGATAACGCCATTTGCAACCGGTTTTACAAGTCCGGTCGATATCGCACATGCGGGTGATTCCCGACTTTTTGTGGTTCAACAGGGAGGTGCCATTAAAATCCTCAATGCCGATGGCTCGGTTAATCCTACCAATTTCCTGACATTGACCAATTCGACGATCTTAAGCGGCGGCGAACGCGGACTATTAGGTCTCGCATTTCACCCCGATTATGCGAATAACGGATATTTTTTCGTCAATTATACACGGGCGGGCGACGGCGCTACCGTCATCGCGAGATACTCGGTAAGTGCTGCAAATCCAAATATTGCTGATCCCGCGAGTGCATCCACCATTCTTACCATCGCGCAACCGTTTTCCAATCACAACGGCGGCACGATTAAATTCGGACCCGATGGATATCTTTATATCGGCACCGGTGATGGCGGAAGCGGCGGCGATCCCGGAAACCGGGCGCAAAACATAAACGACAATCTCGGTAAGATGCTCCGGATCGATGTCGATGTTGCCGGGACTTACGGTATTCCGGCCGACAATCCCTACGTTGGCGTAGCCGGCAATGATGAAATTTGGGCAATCGGATTGCGGAATCCGTGGAAATTCTCATTTGATGCAAATTCGGGCGATTTGTGGATTGCCGACGTGGGCCAGAGCCAAATCGAGGAAATAAATTTCGTTGAATCAACCCAGGCCGGTTTGAACTACGGATGGCGTTGTTACGAAGGCAGCAATATTTATATTGAATGTACGACGCCGGGCCTGACATTTGAATTACCATTTGCAGAGTATACCCATTCCGGCGGCGCATGCTCCATTACTGGTGGCTATGTGTATGCCGGCGATAACTATCCCGATTTTTCGGGAAAATATTTCTTTGCCGATTATTGTGTAAATCGCATCGGAATGGTCGATATTTCCACAGGTGACATTGCTTACTCGGCTACTTTTTCAGGAAGTAATTTCTTTACCACCTTCGGCCAGGATATTGAGGGCGAGCTGTATGTTGCTGCTTCGTCCGGCGGCACGATCTATAAGATCGTCGATTCATCATTGGCCGTTTCCGACCTGACATTGACCGACATCAGCATTTATCCAAATCCCGCCGATAATGAAATAACAATAAACGCACCTTCGATGTCATTTCCATCGGAGGTGCGTGTTTTTGATTTGACTGGTAAACTTTTGCAAAGCGCCGCTTTAGAGCAAAACGATCAACCGTTGGATGTGAGTGGTTTGCAGCCCGGAATGTACTTAATGAACATCACAGACGCCGTAGGCACAGCATTCACCACTAAAATCAATATCTACTAGCTAAATTCGGCCAATTAAATTTCGTTCAACATTTTTGAAATGTCGTCGAGCTTTGGCGTCAGTATAATTTCGATGCGACGGTTCTTGGCTTTGCCGTCTGCTGTCGCATTTGATGCCACAGGCGCATATTCACCACGTCCCGCGGCGGTCAGGTTTTGGCGGGAAATCTTTTTATTTTCACCCAGGATTGCAACAATTGCAGTCGCTCGTTTGGTCGAAAGGTCCCAGTTGTCGGATATCGGACCCGATCCGGCGTAAACAACATCGTCGGTATGGCCTTCGATCAAAACAGATATCTCCGGATTATCGGCGAGGACTTTACCGACTTCGACCACCGCGCGCCGGCCTTCAGCTCCAACAGCCCAGCTGCCTGAATTGAACAACAGCTTGTTTTCCATTGAAACATATACTTTTCCGTTTTTCTGCTCAACTGTCAGCCCTTTACCTTCAAAACTGTTCAATGCTTTCGATAATGTTTCTTTCAGGCGGCTCATCGCCGCATCTTTGGTGGCAACCATACTTTCGAGTTCGGCCAATCGCCGGCTGCTTTCCTGCAAGTCGTTCTTTAATTTGTCGAGACGGGCCTGCTCAGCAGCAAGGGTGCGTTCTTTTGTTTCCAATTGGGCGAGCAATTCCCGATTTTTATTCAGGTTTGACTGAAGCACGTCGTCGCTGTTCTTCTCCAGGGCATTGTATGACGCCTGAAGATTCCTCAGATTGCTGTCGGCCGAAGCAAATTGTGCCTCCAACTTGTCGCGCTCCTGCTTAAGCCGATCAAAATCCTTCTGGAGTTGAGCCAAATCAGTATCGAGTTTTCGTTTGGCTGACGACAACTCCTCGTTTTCGGCAGATAGAGCGGTATTTTCTTTTTTCAGGTTGGCGAACTTAGATTCCAGATCGGTATACACTTTCTTGGTCACACACGAGGTTGCGATAAACATCACCAGCAACCCGACGGATAATTTTTGAGCTATTTTCATTTTGATATATTGGTTGTTATTCTATTTCACATAAAATCGGGCAATGGTCCGAATGCTTGGCGTCGCACAATATCAACGCACGGCGCAGCCTTTCCTGTAGTGGCTTTGTCACCAAAATGTAATCGATACGCCAACCTTTGTTATTGGCGCGTGCATTTCCAAAATTGCTCCACCAGGTGTAATGGCCGGGATCGGAATTGAAATGTCGGAAACTGTCGACAAATCCGTTATCTAAAAAAATATCGAGCCACTCGCGTTCTTCGGGTAAAAAACCGGAAACATTCTTGTTGCGTACCGGATCGTGTATATCAATCGGCTTATGACAAATATTGTAATCACCGCAGATGACCAGATTGGGAAGTTGGTTGCGCAACTCGATCATGTAATCCCGGAAGTCATCCATGTACATGAACTTGTGGGGAATCCGGATGCTGTTTGTTCCCGATGGCATATAGAAACTCATTACGGAGATATCACCAAAATCGGCGCGAATATTCCGCCCTTCAAAATCCATATGGGCGATGCCGGTTCCGTAAACCACGTTATCGGGTTCGGTTTTTGACAAAATCGCCACGCCGCTATAGCCTTTTTTCTCGGCAGGAAACCAATAATGATATAGATAACCGGCAGCTTCGAACTCTGCTACCGGAATTTGTTCAACATTGGCTTTAATTTCCTGCAGGCAAACAACATCCGGATCAGTTGCCCGCAACCAAT
>JADMKR010000022.1:4231-7905 GCA_015478765.1 Flavobacterium sp. | reverse complement strand
AACGGCGCTCCCTACTTGATCGACGATGGTGACGACAGTGTTTTCACCGGACTTGAGCCTGGATTCTACGGATTCACAGTGCAGGACGCCTGTGGCGTAATTAAACCGGGTTTTTTCGATGTTTCGCAACTTCCTGCGATTGTTACTGCAACTGCACCCGGAAATTTAATTGAATGTGACGATGAATCCAATGACGGCATCGTGCCATTTGATCTAACCAGCCAAATTCCCGGGATCATTACTAACCAGGATCCGTCGACGCTAACAGTTACATTTCACAATTCACTGCAGGATGCCGACGACAATTTGAATATAATAGCAACACCCACCAATTATTCTTCCAGCGGAGAAACTGTTTATGTCCGGGTATTGCACAGCGGTGGCTGCCACGAAACCACATCATTCAATCTTGTGATCAATCCTTCACCTCAATTCGAGATCGATGACCAGGTTCCTATTTGTGTGGACGGAACCACTACCTTAAGTGTTCCTGCTGGTTTTAGTTCCTATGAATGGTCTACCGGAGAAATAACGCGACAGATTACAGTTGATACGCCAGGCAGCTATTCGGTTATCGTAACCAATAACTACCCGACCGGAAGTTGCTCATCAACCCAAAATTTCACCGTTTTCCAATCGGCGCCGCCTGTGATAACAGATGTTGTGGTAACCGACTGGACTCAGGACCAAAACACTATCACAGTGGAGCTCCAAAATGCATCCGGCGGTAATTATGTGTTTTCATTGGACAATATAAATTTTCAGCCAAGTAATGTTTTTACCGGACTGACAGCAGGAGTTTACAATGTGTTTGTCAAAGATTTAAATGGATGTGGTGATGATAGCCAGGAGGTGTTTATTTTGTCTTACCCGCCATTTTTTACACCTAATGCCGATGGCTTCAATGATTATTGGAGAGTTCGCTTTGCGGAACTTGAACCAAATCTGCAGACATATATTTACGACAGATACGGTAAGTTGATCACCGGATTTTTGTCGGGTTCCCAAGGTTGGGATGGCACACTGAACGGTAAACCACTTTTTGCAACCGACTATTGGTTTGTAGTGATACGTCAGGATGGCAGAACACTGCGCGGCCATTTTGCGTTGAAAAGATAATTGGAAAGCCTTACATCTGATTAGTGGCTGAAATTCTCAATTGCTTTTGGGTCATGTTTATGTTTAAACAAGATGGCAAACGCCACTGCAATCACTAAGGCATATGCAGCAAAGGCAATCCAAATGCTTGGCCAGTCTTTCATGAAAATAGTCTCACTAAGGTTACCTTCAACATCCATAGTTACTTTTTTGGTATTCTGAATAAAGTGTATCAAGTGACTGTTACTTGGCACTGTTTCCAAATGCGCGGCTAGGCCTGAAATGTTGGTAAACGCTTTGGTAAAATACATCTCTATCACCCATCCAGCCACTACACTACCCAGTACTGCTCCAACACCGTTGGTCATCATCATGAACAGGCCTTGGGCAGATGATCGGATCTTAGCATCGGTATTGATATCTACATATAAAGAACCTGAAATATTAAAAAAGTCGAAAGCCATTCCGTATACGACACACGAAAGGACGATCATCCATAGCCCGTTAACGGGGTCAGCATAAGCAAATAATCCAAAACGTAGAACCCAGGCCAGCATACTGAATAACATCACTTGCTTTATTCCGAAACGTCTCAAAAAGAAAGGAATCGCAAGAATGAACAGGGTTTCCGATATTTGCGAAATCGACATAATAATTGTAGATCGTTCAACAACAAACGAATTTGCATATTTCGGGAAATGCTCGAATTCGCTTAAGAACAAATCGCCATAAGCATTGGTTAACTGCAATGCACCACCGAGAAACATTGCAAAAATAAAGAAAAGCGCCATTTTATATGATGCAAATAATCGAAAAGCGCCAAGTCCCAATGTTTCAGATAGTGAGGTATTTTCGCGGGGCGTCTTTGCCGGCGGGCAGTTAGGGAGCGTAAGCGCATAAATCGCAAGCGCAATCGCTACTAACCCGGCAATATAAAATTGGCTGGCGGTTGCCTTGCTATCAGTAAGGTTAGTAATCCACATGGCAGCAATAAAACCGATTGTTCCCCACACACGGATGGGAGGAAAATCTTTAACAACATCACCAGCTGATTGTTTGAGGACAGTATAGGATATTGAATTACTAAGCGAAATTGTAGGCATGTAAAAGCACATTGCGGCAAACATTACATAAATAAAATTCGTAGGATCATCAACAGTAGGAATATAAAATAAAACAGCAGCATACAGTATATGAAGAGCTGCATAAAGCCTTTCAGCGTTCACCCAGCGATCTGCAATTATTCCAATTAAGGTAGGCATGAAAATAGAGGCAAACCCCATCGTAGCAAAAACCAACCCGAATTGGGTATTATCCCATCCTTTGGTTCCAAACCAATAATTTGCAATAGTTAAAAGCCACGCTCCCCAGACAAAAAACTGAAGAAAACTCATTATTATCAATCGTAATTTTATACTCATCTAGACGTTAAATTTATTTTGGTTAAAACTACTATTTAATATAAGAAAAACAAATTACAAATTTTTGGAAACACGGTGTACCAATGTGAGCACGGAAGAAAACTGTTGCTCCCGATTGAGGTCGGAATTATCGATCTCGATGGCATCATCGGCTTTGACCAGCGGCGAATCGTTGCGATGGGTATCAATATGATCGCGCTGCTGAACGTTCTGCAAAACTTCTTCAAGAGTTACCTCGTGACCTTTCTGCAACAGTTCTTTATATCTTCTCTCAGCTCTGGTGGTTGGTGAAGCGGTCATGAAAATTTTGAGTTCTGCATCAGGAAAAACTACCGTTCCTATGTCTCGTCCATCCATGACAACGCCCTTGCCTTTCCCCATTTGCTGCTGTTGAGCGACCAATTTATGGCGTACTTCCGAGATTTCTGCCACCAAACTTACAAAATTGGACACATCAATAGTCCGAATTTCCTGCTCGACATTGGTTCCGTTCAAGTACATTTCAGAATAGCCTATATCGGGATTGAAACGCAAGTCGAGTTCTATTGTCGGCAATGCGGCGACTAACCGCTGACGGTCGAAATTATCTTTGGTGATGATGCCTTGCTGCATCGCAAAATAAGTAACCGCGCGATACATCGCACCCGAATCTACATATATGTAACCCAGATGTGATGCAAGTTGTTTTGCGAGCGTGCTTTTTCCCGTAGAGGAATATCCGTCGATGGCTATGGTAATTCTTGGCTTCAAATTATTCGTCGAAATTAATGGTTAGTCCGAACAGGCTTGTATTGGCTGCCAGCGTATATCGGGAATAGGAATAGTTGAATTTAAAACGATTCAATCGAAGTCCGAAGCCTGCAGAAATACCGGAAAAATTTCTATGCTCCAATACCCGTAATTCCTCGCCCCGCCTAAAGTTATATCCTATTCTTATATTAAACCCTTTTTTCGGAAATAGTTCCGCCCCGATAATTACATGCCTTAGCGCATTGTTGAAAAATGAAACCTTCTCCGGACTGGATTCACCGTCGATTGAATTCTCCGCACGCGCCGGATTCGAGAAAGCAATATTCCACTGCTGCAGGTTCTCGAGTGTCAAATGCCACCGAATGGGAACATTTTCAACTTCTTGCGAAACACCGGCTATTATTT
>JADMKR010000022.1:0-4221 GCA_015478765.1 Flavobacterium sp. | reverse complement strand
TATTATTTCCAAAGGAAGTTTCTCATTGGTTTCGGCATATCGTGTGAATTGGGTGCCGATATTGCGGACTACCAGCGCCCAATTGACATCGTTCCGCTCATCGATAAAGATGGCGCCAATATCGATGGCGCCGCCAAATGAATTATAACTTTCCATGGTGGAAGATATCACTTTAGCATTCGCTCCTAGATAGAAATCGGTATGCGGAATATTGTAGGCGTATCCGGCCGAAATTGCGATTTCGCTTCCGGTGAACTCCGATGTGGGAACGCCATTTTCGTCGTAACCCTCGAACGATCCGTAGTTTATGTAGTTGACACCCGCCTGAAAGGTCTGGACGTGTCGGTCATAAGTATAAGCGTAGGATGCTGTGCCGTATGTCGCTTCGCCAAAGTAGCTACCGTAATTCAGCGCGAGTTTATTGTGCATATCGGCGTTGATCGAAGCCGGATTGAAATGAACCTGGTTCACGTCCTCATCATAAAAGGTAATTGTCTTGCCTCCAAGGGCCGCCTGGCGCGGCGAGGTGACCAGGTTCAAAAACTGATATACATGCTTACCGCCTATTTGCCCGTACATTTCAGAAGTGCCGATAATAACAAAGCAAATAAGAAGGGTTCTTAACATGGTGATCGTTGAAATCTACTAAATAACGCAGATGCGAAGATATTATTTTTAATGAAAACCTCGCATCTGAATATTTGTTATTGTAGTACCTTGGCATTCTTGACTTTCTCGTCGGTCAATGCATATTTCAGTACTTCGCTCATTTCGCGGACATAGTGGAAAGTCAGACCTGCAACATATTCCGCTTTGATTTCGTCAACGTCCTGTTTATTCTCGACACACATTATTATCTCTTTGATATTGGCACGCTTGGCGGCCAAAATCTTTTCTTTAATCCCGCCTACAGGCAAAACTTTTCCGCGTAGGGTAATTTCACCTGTCATCGCTAGGTTTTTCTTGATTTTTCGCTGTGTAAGTAAAGAAACCAGTGATGTTAACATAGCAATACCGGCACTGGGCCCGTCTTTAGGCGTGGCACCTTCCGGAATGTGTATGTGGATATTATGCTTTGATATTATATCGGGTTCAATGCCAAATATTTCAGCATTTGATTTTATATATTCAAGTGCAATCGTAGCCGACTCTTTCATCACGGTACCCAGGTTTCCGGTCATTGTCATTGTACCTTTTCCTTTGGATATAAGTGATTCGATAAATAAAATGTCACCGCCAACATTTGTCCAGGCGAGACCGGTAACGACACCGGCAACTTCGTTGCTTTCCGATTTATCTCGTGCCATCCGGGGTGCGCCGAGGACTTTTATGATATCTTCATCAGTGAGTTTGACGTTATACTCCTCTTCCATCGCAACCGACTTGGCCGCGTGGCGGATTACCTGAGCGATTTTATTCTCGAGTCCGCGTACGCCTGATTCCCGTGTATAACCTTCAACAATCTTCTCCAACTGTTTCTTACCAATGGTAAGTTGCTTAGATGTGAGGCCGTGTTCCTTGAGTTGTTTGGGGAACAAGTGCTGCCTTGCGATTTCCACTTTTTCTTCAATGGTATAGCCTGACATTTTGATAACTTCCATTCTGTCACGCAATGCCGGCTGAATGGTTTGCATATTGTTGGAAGTTGCGATAAACATCACTTTCGACAAATCGAATCCCAATTCAAGGAAATTGTCATAAAACGCGTTATTTTGTTCGGGATCCAACACTTCCAACAAAGCCGACGACGGGTCGCCCTGATTACTATTTGATAATTTATCAATTTCGTCCAGCACAAATACAGGATTTGATGTACCCGCTTTCTTGATGCTTTGTATGATTCGGCCGGGCATGGCGCCGATATACGTTTTCCTGTGACCACGAATCTCGGCTTCATCGCGGAGTCCACCCAAAGAAATTCGTACATATTCCCTTCCAAGTGCTTCCGCAACCGATTTGCCGATGGAAGTTTTACCGACCCCCGGAGGCCCGGTAAGACAAATTATAGGAGATTTCATGTCTTTGCGCAGTTTAAGAACGGCAAGATGTTCGATCATCCGTTTTTTGACATCTTCAAGCCCGAAATGATCTCGGTCCAAAATTTTCTGAGCTCTTTTAAGATCAAAATTATCTTTCGAGAATTCGTTCCATGGCAGTTCCAATAACAATTCCAGGTAATTACGTTGAATTCCGAAATCAGGAGCCTGCGGATTCATACGTTGCATTTTCGACAGCTCTTTCTCAAAAGTAGCATGGGTCTTTTCGTCCCATTTTTTACTTTTGGCTTTTTGGCGCATATCATCGATTTCCTGTTCATGTGAAACCCCACCCAATTCTTCCTGAATGGTTTTCATTTGCTGATGAAGGAAATACTCCCGCTGTTGCTGATCGAGGTCGAACCGCACTTTTGACTGGATATCGTTTTTTAACTCCAGGCGTTGCAACTCGATATTCATAAATCGCAATGTCTCCAACGCCCTTTCTTTCAATATGTTAATAGCCAGCAAATCCTGCTTTTCTTTAACCGTCAGGTTCATGTTTGACGAAACAAAATTTATCAGAAAAGAATGGCTTTCAATATTTTTTATGGCAAAGGTAGCCTCGGTGGGAATATTCGGGCTTTCCTTGATAATTTGGATGGCAAGTTCTTTAATGGATTCAACAATCGCGAAAAATTCGGTGTCATGCTTACCCGGCCGTTTTTCCTCAACTTCCTTTATGGTAGCTTTTAAATAAGGTTTTTCGGCAGTTACGGCATCAATTTCAAACCGCTTTTTACCTTGAAGTATAACGGTAATGTTGCCATCGGGCATTTTTAAAACGCGTAGGATCCTTGCAACGGTACCAATTCGATGGATGTCGTTCTTTGACGGATCTTCGTCTTCTTCATTTTTCTGTGCCACAACACCTATCACCTTTCCGGCGGTGTGTGCATCATTTATCAGTTTAATAGACTTGTCGCGGCCGGCCGAGATAGGGATTACGACACCAGGGAATAGTACTGTATTGCGAAGCGGCAGAATGGCAATCGACGAGGGAAGCTCCTCGTTGTTCATCTCTTCTTCGTCTTCGGGCGTGAGAAGCGGAATTAATTCGGTTTCTGTATCAAATTCCTGAAGTGACAAATTGTCAAGGGTGATTATCTTTTGATGTGACATATTAAGAAGTAAGTCAGATTGACATTTAATTGGTTTAAAAAAGAGGCAAATGTAAGGTACGAAATATTTTTAATTGCATAATATCGATATAATGCGCAATATTTCGGCAGCGGCCTAAAGGCAATCACTATGCCATAAAAAAACCCGGTAGGTACCGGGCTAATAATACATTTTTGACAATATTAATTCAGGAAATAATCAATCAGCATTTGGTCGTAGACCACCCCTTCTGATTCGGTGCGTACCCTTATGGGTCCAATATCCTTGGCAAACCAATAATAAGAGGTCGTACTGGACATCTGTCCCATTAAATCCACGGTCTGTACATATTTGGTTTTGATGACATCGGTAAATGTTTCATCGCCCACGGTCACTTCAATTCCTTTCTCTTCAATGGTCCCCGTAATTTGGGTTTCCATCGAAATAACCGGAAAAATCGGATCGGTATAAGTAGTGGTAGTGGTATATGAACTACTCCAGGTTCCACCAACTGGCAAGTCATCTTTTAAATAAATTGATTCATATCCTGTAGTTGTCGATCCGGGGATAACACCTTGAGGCTGCGTTACAATATCTTCAACTTTGATATAATAACTAGCTCCGGTTTTCCGCATGCGTGTAACTGCAGTTCCGGTGATGCCGCCAGCGCTGGTGCCCGGAAACGATCCGAAAGTATAATATGTATGGCCATTGAGGCTATTTATGGAAACTATCTTAATAGGCTCTTGTTCTACGCCGTTCATTTCAAATGTCCATTCATTGTTAAGTGCGGCCGGCCAGTAATCACCGGTGGAACTTCCCGGATTGCCCGGATTTGACGGATTTGACGGATTGGATGGATTGGACGGATTTATAACAATTGCGGGATCCAACGGCTCAACTTCTGAACACGATGTCATTCCAAATGCTGCAAATAATAATACAATAGCTGAAAGTTTCTTCAGATGATTCATTTTTAACAATTTTTTTCAAATATAAATAAATAATCTCCGCGATAAAAATTGATGTCGTTAAATTTGGCGTGGGTTGTCGGAAATTAGGTTCTTATGTGCCGGAACCTTCA
>JADMKR010000021.1 GCA_015478765.1 Flavobacterium sp. | reverse complement strand
TGACTTTCAAAAAGCGATCGAGCAGGGCAAGACGGCAATGGCCAAATCTACTGCTGCCGAAAAATCGGAGTTGAATAAAATCATTGGTGAAAGCCATTTCAACCTGGGCCAATACGAACAAGCGATCCCATATCTCACGCAATATAAAGGCAAGAAAGGCAAGTGGAGCAACACCGATTATTATCAATTAGGTTATGCTTATTACAAGCAAAATGACTTCGAAAATGCCATCGCGCAGTTCAATAAAATCATCAACGGACGGGATTCGGTTGCCCAAAATGCGTACTACCACTTAGGTGAGAGCTATTTAAAAACCGATAAAAAACAGCAGGCGTTGAACGCTTTCAAAAACGCATCGGAAATGGATTTCGACAAAAAGATCCAGGAAGATGCCAATCTGAATTATGCGAAACTCAGCTACGAAATTGGTAACTCGTATCAAAGTGTTCCAGACGTTTTAGCATCATTCGTCCAAAAATACCCGAATTCCCCTGAAAGAGCAGATATCGAAAACCTGCTTATCAATTCCTACATAACATCAAAGAATTACCGCGGTGCTTTGGTACTGTTGGAGAAAAATAAAACCGCCAATCGCGCTGCTTACCAAAAAGTTACTTTTTACCGCGGAATGGAACTCTACACCGATGGCAATTACCGCGAAGCACTCGACATGTTCAGAAAATCGATTGCCGAACCTCGCGATGCCCGAGTCAGTGCGCGCGCTACATTCTGGAAAGGCGAAACCGAATACGTGCTCGATCAGTTCAATGAAGCGCTCATCAGTTTTAAGCAGTTTGTGGCATTCCCGGAATCGAAAACAACGCCCGAAATTAAAAACATCAACTATAACATCGCTTACGCGTATTTCAAACAAAAGGAGTACGATCAGGCTGCCACTTATTTCCAATCGTATATTGACGAAGTTAAGGGTGATAACACACGTTTGAACGATGCCTACCTTCGATTGGGCGACAGCCGTTTCGTAACCGCCAAATACTGGCCGGCAATGGAAGCCTACAACAAAGCGATCGAAATGCGCGGCGTCGATTCCGATTATGCATTTTTCCAGAAAGCCATCAGCTACGGATTTGTGGAGCGCAACGAAAAGAAAATCGAAGATCTTACCAAGTTTATTTCGGCATATCCGAAGTCGCAATATAGGGATGATGCCATGTTTGAGCTGGCAAACACCTATCTGGCCGAGAAAAAGAACGACCTGGCGATTCAGGCTTACGACCGATTGATCAATGAATATAAAAACGGTTCTTATTCTGCCCGCGCATTGTTGCGTCAGGGGCTGATTTACTACAATTCTGAAAACAACCCTCAGGCGATCACTAAGTTCAAACGTGTGGCATCCGACTTTCCGCGTACTCCCGAAGCACTCGAAGCTGTTGCCACCGCAAGGCTGATCTATATGGATACAGGCCGCATCGACGAATATGCGAGCTGGGTTCGCACATTGGATTTTGTAGAAGTAACCGACGCCGATCTGGACAACGATACGTATCAGGCTGCCGAAAAACAATACATTCAGAACAATACCAAGGCCGCAACATCGGCACTGAGCAATTATGTGGCGAAGTTCCCGAACGGTTTGCATTCGTTGAAAGCGAATTTCTACCTGGCACAGTTGTATTTCAATGACGGACTTGAAGCCAATGCGGCGACAAATTACGAATATGTCATCGATCGTCCGCGGAACGAATTTACCGAACAGTCCCTGGCACGCCTTGCGCAGATATATATCAAAAAAGGCGATCATGCCAAGTCGGTTTCAGTACTGAAACGACTTGAGTCTGAAGCCGATTTTCCGCAGAACGTAACATTCGCACAATCGAATTTGATGAAAACCTACTACGATCAGAAAGATTATGGAAATGCCGTGGCATATGCCGAAAAAGTATTGGCAAATCCAAAAACCGATGACAAAGTTAAATCAGATGCGCAAATCATCGTAGCGCGCGCCGCCATGCAAACCGGCAACACGGCCAAAGCGCGGACTGCTTACGCAACGCTGATGACAATCGCAAAAGGCGAAGTCGCTGCCGAAGCATTGTATTACGACGCATACTTTAAAAACGCCGACGGGAAATTTGAAGCATCGAATACAGCCGTTCAGAAACTTGCCAAGGATTATTCAGGATATAAATATTTTGGTGCGAAAGGACTGGTGCTGATGGCCAAAAATTTCTACGGATTAAAAGACAGTTTCCAGGCGACTTATATTCTGGACAGCGTAATTAAAAATTTCACTGATTATCCTGATGTCGTTGAAGAAGCACGAAACGAACTGGCAACTATAAAAGCCGAAGAATCCAAGACAAATTCATCAATCACGAATTAAGAAGCCTTTTTCGCAAAATCCAATTTATCACTATGAAATTCGAAACCAAATATACAGTTGCCTTTATTTTAATTGTTGCATCGCTTCAAACTGCCTTCGCACAGCGTGAAGAAAACATCGGCACGGAAGTCGTCAATGTGGTGAAACCGTACACTCCGTCGATTTCAGACGCTTTTAAAGTCAAAGAAACGCCTAACATGGAGGACGACGAGAATATGCAAAAGGAGCCGATCCGCTACAATATCTTTTCGTTCCCGGTAGCATCCACTTTTGCACCGGCCAAAGGTCGGGCTGCAGGAGTCGATCCGTCGGAAAGAGAAATCCTTTACAAAAACTACCTAACGCTTGCTATCGGAAATTATGCTAATGCAAACGCCGAGTTGTTCGTTGTCGAAGAAGTGGGAGACAACGGTTATGTGGGCGGAAGCTTCCGTCATCTATCGTCACAGGGCGGCATCAACGATCTTGCGCTCGAAGATAAATTCATGACCAACGCATTGGATTTGACTTACGGAAACAAGAACGAAACCTTGTCCTTTACCACTGATGCGGGTTACCAACATCAAATTTACAACTGGTACGGTATCGATGTGTCACATTTCGGATTGAATCATGCGTTTTATGACGGGATCGATTCGCAACAGACATATCACAATGCATATGTTGGGAGCAAACTCGCCTTCCACGACAGCTTTTTCAAAGAAGCCACCATTAAATACAATCGTTTTTGGGATGCCTATGACTCGCAGGAAAACCGCTTTTATTTCAAGCCACAGTTTGATTTCTCAATTGCCGATACGAAAATAAAACTGGATTTCATTGCCGATTATGTCGGCGGCTCATTTGAACGAAGCTACCTTGGTACACTCGATGCAAAATACGGATACGCAAACTTCGGTGTGCATCCGAGTTTTAATCTCGTTAGGGATGACTGGTCGATCAATTTGGGCGCGGCGGCATTTTATTCGACCGATATCGAGAACAGCGACTCAAGATTCATGATTTATCCGCAAGTAAATGCGTCACTGAATGTGGTTGGCGACCTGATGATTTTCTATACTGGAGTGGAAGGAACGCTGCAGCAGAATTCGTATCGCGACTTTACAAACGAGAATCCGTTCATGTCGCCATTCCTGATGGTTGCGCCAACCGACCGTCAGTTTGATCTATTCGCAGGATTGAAAGGGAAACTGGCCAATAGCGTTGCGTATAATGTCCGTGGTTCATATTTGGTTGAGAAAGACCGCGCGCTGTTTCGTCACAACCCGTACCCAAACACCCTGAATCCAATTTATGCAGGTTATGAATACGGAAATTCTTTCGGTATCGTGTATGATAGTATGAATACGCTGAGCTTTTTCGGCGAACTGAAAGCCGATTTTTCCAAAACGGTTGCCTTTGGTGTTAATGCGACATTTGCCACTTATAGTACCGACGATCAGGCGGAAGCTTGGAATTTGCCGGAACTTAAAATCGGATCGACGCTGGATGTGAACATCACCAAAAAATGGTATGCCGGTGCCAATGTGTTTTTTGTTGGCGAAAGAAAAGATTACCTCGACCTTGCGCTGATTGCCGGTAACAGCCGCGTTATAACGCTCGATTCTTATTTTGACGCCAATGCACACGTTGGTTACCAGCACAATGACCGCTTGAGCGGATTCCTGAAATTCAATAACATAGCCAATCAAAGCTACGAGCGTTGGGTACATTATCCAGTGCAGGCATTTCAGGTGATGTTGGGCGCCAATTACAAGTTCGATTTCTAGGCAGTGACGTTCAAAGAGAAAGTCCACAGCCTATATTTACAGATCGTCAATGATCGCATCGACGCGTTTCGCGATATGATATCGGCGCTTGCGGCAGATTCCCAGAATGACGCCAAGAGTTCGGCTGGCGACAAGCATGAAACGGCTTTGTCGATGATGCATATCGAGCAGGAAAAACTCAATGCTAAGCTATCGGAATTTTACGATCAGAAATCGGTTTTGGATAAAATCAATCCAGCACATTCGGCAGCCAATGTAGCTTTGGGCAGTGTGGTTCGTGCCAATACACTATTGTTGTTCGTTTCGGCAGCACTTCCGAAGATAACTATCGATGGTGAAACGGTTATCGCTGTGTCGCCGCAGTCGCCATTGGGCAGCGAACTTATGGGCCGCGAAGTCGGGGACACTTTTAACATTCACGGCACCGATTATAGAATCCACAGCATCATTTGACGATCAAACTTTTGGTTTTATCATGCCCGATTCCATTTATACGATACAAATCGATTATGGTAGGGAAGACGAAATCAAGGTTGACCCGGCCGGTACTCCGCGTTGCTAATTCTTCGACTATTTCTGGATACCTGGTTTTGAATTTATCCGAATACCAAATCAACATTGCGGGATTCGAAACACCGCGGCCATCTTGGGCGTGAAGCCACATGCCATCCTCGCCCAGCATCTCGCCGTGATCGGAAAGGTAAATTACTAAAGAATTGGCATTTTGTTTTTGAATATGCTCAATGGTTTGGTCGATGAAATAGTCAAGATACAAAATCGTATTATCGTATGAATTAATCATTTGGTCGGCCGAATTGGAACCAATGTGCTTGTTGTCGACGACCGGGAGAAATTGTCGGAAGGTTTCCGGATATCGGGTTTCATACCACCAATGGCTGCCCATCATATGTAATACCGTGAATTGATTTTTACCGGGGATGAACACTCGTTTGAAATCGGGTAATAATTGATCGTCGTATGCTTTTTGGAAGCTCAATTCCGAGTGCATCGGATCGATAATCGTACTGAAACGCGCCTGATCCTTAAATATCTCAAAGCTCTTTTCAGGTGTTTGGTTTCCGATCCAATTGCTTTCAATTCCGGCTTTGTTCAGAACGTCAATCAATGAATATTTCGGCTGGCTATAATCATCGGTAAAAGTCGCATCGGTCAGGATTTGCCGAAGGCTTTGGGCAGTGTAAGTAAATGGTGTAAAAGTGTCGCTGAAACTGATAATATTCGACCTTTTTAACAGTAGCGGATTTGTGGGCCGATGATATCCGTTCAACTCCAAATGATCGGCACGCGCACTTTCCCCCAATATGAAAACAATGTTAAGACTGTCAGCTTCGGTGGTTACCAATGGCACTTTTTTTAGTTGAAGCTGATTCCGGTCAGCGTATTCCCGAATTGCATAAATCACATTATATGGTAATCGGCGGGTGAAAGCGCCGTGCTTGTAACTTTCCATGGCGAAGTAGGATATTACTGCCATCACTGCCAGAATCGTGAGCGGAGACATCAATTGGCGAATGTTCCACCTGTTGTATAATTTTAGAATAATCAGACATAGTGCAAGCGATAGGATTAAGTACGTTATCAAAGGCCAACTGATCAGGCCAACCACAATATCCGGAGTTGTTTCCAAAGAAATCTGTATGATTCCCTGGGATATTGCAATGTCGTGGAAATAGACCCAATAACCGGCGACTGAAAATAGCGTGAATAGTATTGGAAAGAGGAAATTGAATGCAAATCGGTTCAGGCTTATGAAATATACAAAACCGAACACTGAAAACTGAAGCGCGAGGAAATGGGCGGTATAAAACAAATACCCCTTAAGGCCTGCCAAAGGATAATGCACAAACGATGGCAAGGTTACAAATGCGGTAATTGCAAAATTTACAATTAGATGGAAGATTATCTGATGTTTAAATTTTTTTAGCGCCTCCATTCAGAATCGGTACGTATTTATTAACTAGTAAGAATGCCGGAATCATAAGGATGATCTGTAAAATCGCGTATAAAAAACGTTCCCATTCCGAAAAATTGAAATCGGTTTGCCCAAAGACTGTCAGCAAAACCAATTTAATGAACGTCATCGCCAATAATTGCAATGCCAAAATCATCAATGAGAATTTTCCGATAAAGCCCAAAAAGCCAAATATAGGAAACGCCCTGAAGAAAAAAATGACGAAAAGACTGCCTGTGAGTCCGCCAAGAATAAAATAAAGTTCGTTGCCATAAATTGCCCTGTACATATCGACCTTAGAGTTTAAAAAGCAAAGTAGTACGCTGAGCAATCCGGCGGCAACGAGTCCAATTATCAGAGACCTGCGATTCATATTGTTGATTTGGGCAAATATCCGGTGTCCGAATGCATAAAAAAATACGGCTACCATCGCGATGTTCGTACTCCACGGCAGGTTGATGTCGGTAAAATACGGATATATAAATCCGATCACCATTACAGCAAACAACACAATCCCACTCACGATCTCGTTTTGGATTTTTAAAAGCACATGCCAAAGAAGATAGGTTACAAACAGTGCCGGCAGGAACCACATTGGAATTCCCCAGTCCATATAAAACCGGTCGCCCTGCGAATAGAATATCCCAATCAAATTCTTTATGGGCGATAGATCCCAAGCGGCGCTGTCGCCATATTTTCGGCCCAGAACGTACCAAAAGAGGAAAAGCATCGCGCTCCATAGAAAATACGGAATCATAATGTTGCGAAACCGTTTTGAAATATCGCCGGGCCTGGCAATTTGCGGATGAAAAAAACCAGCAACCATTATAAACAGAGGCATGTGGAAACTGTATATGTACTTTTCAATAAATGGAAAGTTGTGGCCATACACGACCAGAAAAATCGTAAAACCTTTCACCTGATCGACCCATGGAAGTCTGTGCTTGAATTGTAGTGATCTATTTTCGTTTTGATCCAACATAAAGTTCGGTTTCGAATCAGCAAATATATACTTCTGACTTAGCATTTGAACTATCGGAACATCGACACTGCTAAAATTTATCAGTTTTCCCTGTATGGAACAGAGGTGATAAATACCGCGCGGATCAAGTTGGTCACCACCGATGATTTATAAGTTTTGACGGCCGATATTTTGTAAGTAAAAATTAACAAAATGTTAATAACTTATGCCTGCTGAATCGGGCGATTTCAGCGTATTCCGACATCGATTTGCTATATTTGCCTGTTACACAAAAAACCGTATTTTTTAGACTAAATTTTATGAGCGAAGAAAGTAAGAAGCAAAATTATTCGGCCGACAGTATTCAGGCATTGGAAGGTATGGAACACGTAAGGATGCGTCCTTCGATGTACATCGGCGATGTTGGTGTTCGTGGTTTGCATCACCTGGTTTATGAAGTTGTCGATAACTCGATCGACGAGGCAATGGGAGGCTATTGCGATACGATTGGCGTCGCCATAAACGAAGACGGATCAATTACAGTAGAAGATAATGGCCGGGGTATTCCGGTCGACATGCATAAAAAAGAAGGCGTTTCTGCGCTTGAGGTCGTAATGACTAAAATTGGCGCCGGTGGAAAATTTGACAAGGATTCCTATAAAGTTTCCGGCGGATTGCACGGTGTTGGTGTTTCGGTGGTAAACGCACTTTCGAATCACCTGCGGGCCACAGTTCACCGCGAAGGCAAAGTGTATGAGCAGGAATACGAGCGCGGAAAGGCATTGTTTCCCGTAAAACAGATTGGTGAAACCGAAAAAAGAGGAACGATCGTTACTTTTTATCCCGATGACACCATTTTCACGCAAACAACCGAATTCTCATACGATACGCTATCGGCGCGTATGCGCGAACTTTCGTTTTTGAACAAAGGGATCACCATCACTTTTAC
>JADMKR010000020.1 GCA_015478765.1 Flavobacterium sp. | reverse complement strand
GGATTTCATGGAAGAACAAAAAATCTTAGCATTGGCGGGCTACAATACATTGTTGCAGCCTTTCGTTTACCTGCTGTATGATTTTGAAGGCGAGAACTTTTTTTCAGGAAATAAGAGAAAAGTGAACTTGCCACTGCAATTTCATCAGATCGAGGGAATAGCTACACCCGACGGCTCGATGTATTATTTATCGAATGAACGATTTTCTACACCTTTTTTGACTATTCCCGCGCGGATACATGTGCTTGATTTATCCGAAATAATGGCGCCATATATCGAGTCACTGTACACCTCTGAATTTGGTTCCGATGCTGTCGGGATAATCGTTTCCTTTGACCGCGAACGAAAAGAACTTGTGATTACGGCTTCGGCGGCGCATGATGGCGATATCTTTGTACTGTATGACCAAAATGGAAAATCTGTATTAAAAGGAAAATTGGCCGGCGACGGTATGCGAATTGACGTAAGTTCTGTAGCAAAAGGCGTTTATAATTTTCAGGTTGGAGCCAACCGACTGGAAAACCGACGCATATTGATCCGCTAGCGATTTTTATCTAAATCATTTTAATTGTAACTTTAAGCCAGCAAGCCAAATTCAAATCTATGATTAAAATTTTAGTGCCTACCGATTTTTCAGTAACCGCCGACAATGCATTCCAGTTCGCAGTAAATCTTGCTAAAAGTGAAAACGGTGAAATAATTTTGTACCATGTTTTCACGTCGCTCGAAAATCCATTTATAGATTCTGAGGAGAATCGCGATGAGTACAATAGCAGAACCCGGGCGGAACTGCAGGTGCAATTGGAGAAATTAAAGCAAAAATTCAGTTCAGACAGTAGCGTTAAAATTACCACTGTCCTCGGCAGCCCGCCTATAACGGCGTCAATTCTCGATTACGCAAGTCAGAATAATTGCGATATAATTATTATGGGAACTCAGGGTGCCAGCGGATTGCAACGAGTATTGGTAGGTAGTGAAGCCGGACACATCATCGACGATACTTCAATGCCTGTACTGCTGATACCTGAAAATTTCTCAGGTGAGATGCCGCAAAAGATCGTATTCGCTACTACCTGTAATGTAGAAGATAAATCGGCTTTGGCAACTGCCATTAAATTGACGGCCAACTTTAATACACAAATGACCATCGTTCATATATGTGATGAAAACAATGACGAAGACCATCAGGGACTGCAGGCATATGAATCGGTGATCGAGACGGCGGACAAGGATGTAAATATTGATTTTCAACATATTGCAACATCGTATGTGACTGAAACAATGGAAAAACTGGACGACTTAATTCCGTACGATTTAGTAATTATGGTCAAGCGACGTAAAAGTTTGTTTGCGAAGATATTTAGTGAAAGCCTGTCGCGGGAAATGGCGTATCTTATTGAGCATCCGCTGTTAATTATTCCCGAGAAATAGTGGTTTGATTTTTGGTCTGCGACTTATATAGAAATTTAAAAAAAATAAGATATGAAAAAGTTAGTTTTACTAGTAGCTGTAGTCGCGATGACAGTGCTACAGAGTTGTGAAGGTCCGCAGGGACCTCAAGGCGCACCGGGCACACCAGGATTTTCGGCAGAAGCGGAAGTGTTTGAAGTTTCAAATGTTAACTTCAATGCCGGGAATGAGTGGTTTCTCACTTATGGTCTGGATCCGGTGATTCTACAAAGTGATAATCTGCTGGTGTACGAATTAGTCAACGTAAATGACGGTATAGATACTTGGGCGATGCTTCCGCAAGTTTACTATTTTGATGCAGGTCAGGCACAATATAATTTCAATTTTTCGTATGATCAATTTTCGCTTTTCATTGACGCCGATTTTGATTTCAACCTTTTACCGGCGTCATTTACATCAGGTAAAGTATTCCGAATTGTAATTATACCAGGATATTTCTCAAAAGGTGCCACTGCAATTGACTATTCCGATTATCATAAGGTCATACAATATTATAATATAGACGATACGAACGTGCGACAATTGAACTAAAAAAGAAAGAGACTAAATTTTAGTCTCTTTTTTTTTAACTTACTTGTGTGGCCGATTTTATTCTGCGTCGTTGGTACGGATCTTTTTCATCCGAGAAGAATTTGTAGCTCATGAGTCTCGCCATCAAGTAACTTATACTTGATTCGGCGCCCTGATTCAAATTTACGTGAGTTTCTTCAAGTCCGTCAAAGCATCCCCCTGTGCAAGGATTGTACACTACCTGTTGCAGGTGATTATTTCCTAAAAACCAATTAAACGCAATCTCCATCTTTTCGAGATATTCCTTTTCTTTAAAGACATCATGAAATTTTCGCAATGCAATTATAGTGTAGGCAACATCGATCGGTTGCTCACCGAACCGCGACGGTTGCTGGTCTTTTGGATGCCATGATTTATTTGAAACCACTTTGATCGCTTGGTCAGTGAAGGTTTTCGAAAGTAAGAAATCAAAAGATTCTTTCGCTATATTTTTGAATTGTACATTTCCTGTCAGAGCATATGTGCAAAGTAATGCCTCCGGCAGTACACTGTTGGCATATGTCAATTTATCTTCAAACCAGAGCCAATCTTCAGTTGCTTCATGTCGATACATTTGAACCAGACGGTTTGCAAATGTTTCAGCTAAATTTAAAGTCGCGCGGCTCTCAATGGCGCGGTTATAATAGTATATGCCTTTAATGATGAAGGCCATTGCGCGCGGCGAATGAAAATTGTCGGCGTACCGCAGTGAACGTTCAAATATTTGTTCTGCTTTGTCAACGATGTCGTCGGGTAAAATATATGACAGAGAGATTACGTATCCAAGCGCCCAAATCGCCCGACCTGTAGAGTCTTCGAGATTTACTTCCGTATTCTGCAATGTGAAATTATTATAATAATCCACGTAATTCATGAACTTTCCGTCACTGCATTCGCAGTAGGCTATAAAGTCGATGTACTTTTTGATGAATTTTAAATCCGATGCGTCCTGAGTAAGCTTATAATGCTGACAAAACGCAATTAGCGCCCGTGCATTGTCATCCAACGTATACCCTGAAGTCACATCCGGACAATTGATCTTACTGAATTGTAAAATACCAAAATCGGTTGTCATTTTTTTGATATGATCCATGTTTATGGCAGGATTTCTATAGCGTAATCGAAGTCCGTCATCCGATAATTTTTGGAAAAACTTCGCATGTGCCACGGCGGCATTTTGCCACGAAGTGCAAATTATTTTATGCATTCCGTTCATGATCATATCGTTTCTCAATTTGACATCAAACAATATCCTGTTGACACAATCGGCCAACTGTTCGGAATTTCCGAAATCGAATATCAAACCCGCACCTTCACTCAACACTTCAGTTGCATGAGGTATTGGTGTCGAAACTATAGGGCAGGCACAACTTAACGCATATGAAAATGTCCCGCTAACCGCCTGATGCGGATCTTTAGAGGTGAATAGATAAATATCAGTCATCTGTAGATACTCCAATAACTCTTCCAACGGTAGATACTTATTGATAAATTTTACATGTTTTGTAAGGTGTAACTGCTCGATCTTGCTGGTCAGCATGTCGCGATATTTTTCACCTTCACGATACGCTACAGTGGGATGGGTTTTGCCGATGATTAAAAATAACGCCTCCGGGCAGGTTTTGACAATCGACGGTAAGGCGTCAAGCGTAGTTTCAATGCTTTTTCCCGAATTTAGCAACCCGAATGTCGAAAGTATTTTACGGTTTTCATAACCGTATTTCTCTTTTAGTACTTCTTTGTCAAGGTAAGGAACCAAGTGGGTTCCGTGCGGAATTACCTCTATTTTCACATCACTGTTTATGTGGTAGGAATTCGTTAGAACGTCGGCCGCGGTTTTAGTCATCACAATTACTCCGTCAGCATTGTCTAACATGTGTTGGACGCTCTTCTTGATATTTTCCTGGGGATCTGGTAAAACCGTATGGAAAACGACCACCAGGGGTTTTTCTATTTGAGTGACAAACTGGTGGAATGCTTCGAAATTTTCGGCAAAAAATCCGAATTCATGCTGGAGTACCACCGTCGAAATATTGTCATCGGCGTTAATTTTCGAAGCTATAGTTGCGAATGATTCCGCCTGAGATGCATTTAATGTATACTTCACTGCTTCGTCATCGTACAGGTGAAGTTCTGCATCACTTTCCAAAGCACATATTTTTAGCTGGAATGAATGGATAAATTGTTTTTCCAAGGCTTTGATTAGATCTTGGGAATATGTTGCTATTCCGCACTGACGCGGCGGATATGAAGTTATAAAGAGAATTTCAGGCAGAAGTGGCGAATCGGCTGTTGATTTTTTTTCGCTGATATATTCCGGATATATAAATCCCGGAAATTTCGGCTGGCCACTGTGTCTTTGGTATGTATTAAAATTCTCCATATTTCATTTATAGTTATTATTCTTGAGGCCATTACGCTGTCACGTCGATGTCATATTATCATGACTCACTTCAATTTTTTCTATGAACTTTATTTCGCAGTTGCTAAGTTGCAGGTATTTGTAAAGATTCAAATTTCAAGACCGAACTGATTATATAATTTTGCTATTTTCTTATACAATTTTAAACTAATAAAAAAAGGCCCCGCAAGGCCTTATCTATAAATGTTGTTAATTTTAATGCGGTGCATTCACCCACTGGTTAACACGATCTACCGCTGGGTTGCTGCCATCATCTGCATGGCGCATTTCTCTTTGGGCCTTGCGCTGTAAATTGTTCAGTTTTCCTTTGTATTCCTGATTTCGCGCTGCCGTTTCACGTGAAGCGGCTTTATCTCTCTTCTTTTTAAATAATGATCCAGCGACTACAATTGCAGCAGCCCCTGCAACAATTCCTATTAAAGTTTGATTTCTCATGATTTATTTTTTTAGTGTAAGCTAAAGTTAGTCACTAGTTAATATGAAACCAATCCAGTTATTATAATTTTAACGATTTCGTTTTTGACGATATATTTAGAATGAAAGTCAATTAAAGTAGGGGGTGTGTGATTTAAATTGTGTTTTTTTTGTTCTTTACCCTAAAAAACTATAGGGTAGAATTATATTTATATATTTTTTGTTATACTTTTGACCCATAAAAAATGACTATATGGCTACACTACGTTTTGAAGCTTTGAAGACCGCTTCCTCCAGACCACCTGTTAAATTTGAAGAATCCGATAGAAAATCGAATCTGTTTGGATGCAATGTTTTTAACGATGTGTCGATGAAAAATTTTCTCACTGAAGACGCCTATAACGGTGTTAAAGATGCCATTCTTCACGGGAAACGCATCGATCGTAAATTGGCAGACTACATTGCCATGGGAATGAAGGAATGGGCTATCGCAAAAGGAGTGACGCATTATACACATTGGTTCCAGCCATTAACAGGAAGCACTGCCGAAAAACATGACGCTTTTTTTGAAACGACGCCCGAAGGTACCAGTATGGAAAAGTTTGGAGGCGGTCAATTGGTTCAGCAAGAGCCAGATGCGTCCAGTTTTCCAAACGGCGGAATTCGAAATACCTTTGAAGCGCGTGGCTATACCGCCTGGGATCCAACTTCACCTGCTTTTATTTATGGTACGACACTCTGCATACCCACCGTTTTTATTTCATATACCGGAGAAGCATTAGATTACAAAACGCCTTTATTGCGGGCATTGAGTGCAATTGACGAAGCTGCTACCGATGTGTGCCGATATTTTGATAAGAACGTAAAAAAAGTTACCGCTACTTTAGGTTGGGAACAGGAGTATTTTTTGATAGACACCGCACTGGCAAGCTCCCGTCCCGATATTATGATAACTGGCCGTACCTTACTTGGCCATACTTCGGCCAAAGGTCAGCAGCTTGATGATCATTATTTTGGATCAATCCCAAGTCGGGTTCTAATGTATATGCGCGAGCTGGAAGAAGAGTGCATGCTTTTGGGAATTCCCGTAAAAACGCGACATAATGAGGTTGCTCCCAACCAGTTTGAGCTTGCGCCTATCTTTGAAGAGACTAACCTTGCCGTGGATCACAATTCGCTACTAATGGATGTCATGCAGAAAGTTGGCGAACGCCATGACTTTAAAGTGCTGTTCCATGAGAAGCCTTTCAAAGGTGTCAACGGTTCAGGCAAGCACAACAATTGGTCGATGGCAACCGATACAGGCGTAAACCTGTTAAGTCCGGGAAAAACCCCGATGAGTAACCTTCAGTTTCTGACATTTTTCGTAAATACCATCAAAGCGGTAAACATTTATGAGGAATTGATGCGGGCAGCGATCGCAACAGCCAGCAACGACCACCGCCTCGGCGCCAACGAAGCACCGCCGGCAATCATATCAATATTTATCGGTGAGCAATTGACAAAAGTCCTGGCCGAGTTGGAAGGAGTTTCATCGGGCAAATTATCACCAAAGGAAAAAACCGACCTTAAACTTAATGTCGTCGGAAAAATTCCTTATGTATTGCTGGATAACACCGACAGGAACCGGACATCACCTTTCGCTTTCACCGGAAACAAGTTTGAGTTCAGGGCTGTAGGTTCATCCGCCAATTGTGCCAATTCAATGACCACTTTAAATGCGATCGTCGCCAAACAATTACGCGATTTCAAAAAGGAAGTAGATGAGTTGATAGCGAACGATATGCGCAAAGATGACGCAATTTTCAACGTCCTTCGCGAATATATCAAACAGTCGAAAAATATCCTGTTCGAAGGCGATGGCTATAGCGAAGCCTGGGAAAACGAGGCTGAAAAACGGGGTCTGAGCAATCATAAAACAACACCCGAAGCACTGAAAGCCAGAATATCGCAAAAATCATTTGATTTGTTCAGCGAACTCAACATTATGAACCATGTTGAAGTGGAAGCGCGATACGAAATCGAATTGGAAGAATACACCAAGAAAATTCAAATCGAAAGCCGCGTGTTGGGTGACATTGCCAGAAATCATGTAATCCCAACCGCAATTCGTTATCAGAATACATTGATTGAGAATGTAAAAGGACTTAAGGAAATTTTCGGTGCTGAATATGAAACAATCGGTAAGGAGCAAATCGTGCTGATTCGGAAAATTTCATATCACATTGAAGGGATGAATACGAAAGTCGGTGAGATGATCGAAGCCAGAAAAAAGGCAAACGTACTGGAAAGTGCTGCCGACATGGCGCAGATGTACTGCGATAAGGTCAAACCGTTTTTGGATAGTATTCGGGAACACTCCGATAAACTGGAACTGCTGGTCGACGATGAAATCTGGACACTCACAAAATACCGTGAGTTGCTATTCACCAAATAAATCCCTAACCTGCCAACTGGCAGGTTTTTTGTTACTTTAATAGCAAGGATACCTCTTTCCACTATTTTTTACTAACTTTCGATCTTTAACTATGTTATTTATGAGAAGCCTACTCATATATCTATTTGCCCTCAGTACCTCACTTTCTTTTTCCCAAGAGCAATTCTCAGTCTATTTCGACAGTAATAAGTTCGACCTGGATCAAACCGAAGTACAAAAACTAACCTCATGGTTATCGGAAAATCCCAACGTAAAAGTTGTTGCCATAAATGGTTATACCGATGAAGATGGTACTACGGGGTTCAACGACACATTGGCCCAAAAGCGTGTTCGCACCGTGGCCAGCTGGATTCGCGGAAAAATCAAAATGCGGGATGATTTTCGCACCCGGAGTTTTGGTGAATTGCATAAGCATTCAGCTGTAAAAGCAGAAAATCGGAAAGTAACGATTTATTACTTACTGGAGAAAGATCTGCCGAGGGAAGACGAAATCCTGGGAATCAATCAAAAAGTTGCTACAGCGCGCGTTCCTGTAAAATATCCGGTAAACCTTACGCTGCAAAATCCCAACGGAACCACGTCCGAATTTAAGCTTGACACGCTCTTCATGCGTCAGGTTGATCTTGCCAAGGCTGGTGATGTATTGAAACTCGAAAATTTAAACTTTCAGATAAACACCTTCGCGATAACCAACGACTCGCGCGGAAAACTTTACGAACTGCTGTTCGTCATGCAGTCAAACCCGGAACTGAAAATTGAAATTCAGGGACATCTCTGC
>JADMKR010000019.1:7121-8095 GCA_015478765.1 Flavobacterium sp. | reverse complement strand
GTTCGCCGCACAGTTTCATCTATAGCTGTTACCACATAATTGGCACCATCGATTAAAACCACTGTCAGGCATATGCCATTGTGCGAAATACTTTGATCAATTTTAAGTTCAGCAGTAATTGATGAAGAAATTGTCAATTGCAAGTTTGAACCTATCTCTTCCACCTTGATAACACGGCCTAGCGTTTCAATAATCCCTGTAAACATCTGGTTTTAATTTACTAAATTTGCGATCAAAATTAGCAATAAATAACTTGTGCCCATGACCAGAAAAGCAGAAAATGTCGTAGTCGGAATTTCTATAGGAGACCTGAACGGAATCGGTAGTGAAGTAATCCTTCGGACATTTGAAGATCCGCGCATGCTGGAATTTTGTACACCTGTGATTTTTGCAAACGTGAAGGCGATCTCCTTTGTAAAGAAAACCTTCGAATCAGCCTCTGTTATACATGGAATCGACCACATTAACCAAATTCTCCCGGGCAAGATCAATGTATTGAATATCTGGAAAGAAAACGTCGAAATTAAATTTGGCACCAGCGACCCTGCATTGGGGAAATACGCCATCTTATCGTTCACCTCAGCAGTCGATGCATTGAAACAGGATCTTATTGACGTGCTGGTTACTGCGCCCATAGACAAACAAAATGTGCAATCGGAGGATTTTAAATTCCCGGGGCATACCGATTATTTAAATCGGGAATTATCGGGAAATGCCTTGATGTTCATGGTGAAAGATGATTTACGTGTTGGTCTTCTAACCGATCATATTCCGGTGACAGAGGTCGCATCGCATCTAACAGAAGCACTTATCCGTGAAAAAATTGAAACTGTTCGCGACTCATTAATTCGTGATTTCAGCATTAACAAACCGAAGATCGCTGTTTTGGGATTGAATCCGCATGCCGGTGATGGCGGCGTTATCGGAAAAGAAGACGATGCATTGCTAAAACCGGTGATCAAACGAATGTTTTC
>JADMKR010000019.1:0-7111 GCA_015478765.1 Flavobacterium sp. | reverse complement strand
GGTATTTGGTCCCTATCCAGCCGACGGATTTTTCGGCAGCGGCCAATATGAAAAGTTTGACGCTGTAATAGCCACCTACCACGATCAGGGGCTCATTCCCTTTAAAACCCTGGCGTTCGGAAAAGGTGTTAATTTTACTGCAGGCCTGGAAAAGGTTCGCACTTCGCCTGATCACGGTACCGCCTTCGATATCGCAGGTAAAGGCATCGCCGATCATAACTCGTTTAAAGAAGCGGTGTACATGGCAATTGATATTTTTCATTCGCGAATTCAGCATCAGGAAATTAGCCGGAATCCGTTAAAAATTAAAGAAAAACACCTCGAGTCAAAAAAAGGATAATAACTCTTTTGGAATTGTAATTATTTTTTATCTTTGCACTCCCGAATCTCGGGGCAAATGGTTGTTAGAATGAAACAGTTAAATGAGTTTTTAATCCCTTTCATCGGATTAAAATTAGGAAAACACCAGTTTGAATACCAGATTAGTAAGGAGTTCTTTGATCATTATGAGTACGACGAGTTTGAAGATTCAAAAATTGTTGTGCACGTAGTATTGGAAAAAAAGAGCAGTATGCTTGAATTGACCTTTAAACATAAGGGAACCGTTCATGTGCCTTGCGATCTCACCGGCGAAATGTTTGACCTACCGGTTAAAGGCAGTACGCATGTGGTAGTCCAATTTGGCGATGCTTATAACGACGACAACGATGAGTTGCTGATTTTGCCTCATGGCGAGCACCAGATTAACGTTGCTCAGATTATATATGAAATGATAGCGTTATCGGTCCCGTTGAAAAGGGTTCATCCGGGCGTTGCTGACGGAAGCCTAAAAAGCGAAACCCTCGACAAACTGAACGAAATATTAGTGACCGATGTCACGGAAGTAAAAGAAGAAGAAGATACCGACCCGCGTTGGGACGAATTAAAAAAACTATTAACAGATAAATAATATAGTAAAATGGCGCATCCTAAGAGAAAAATCTCCAAAACCAGAAGAGACAAAAGAAGAACACACTATAAAGCTACCGTAGCGCAAATAGCAACATGCCCGGTAACTGGTGAGGCGCATTTATACCACAGAGCCTACTGGCACGAAGGAAAAATGTACTATAGAGGACAAGTTGTTATCGATAAGCAGGTTGCTGTCGCATAATACTTTATAGAAGATGATATGTAAACTCTCACCCCCGTGAGAGTTTTTTTTGTTGTTATAAACTTTACCGGATTAGAGGTTGCAAAAAACGAAGTTTCAGAAATTTTTTCGTAATTTCCACACCTTTTCGAAATAGCTTTCCGGTAAAGAAATTTACAAACTTATGAATAGAATCACAGCCGCCATTACTGCTGTCGGAGGATATGTTCCCGATTTTGTGCTTACTAACAAACTCCTGGAATCAATGGTCGATACCAACGATGAATGGATTACCTCACGAACCGGCATCAAAGAACGGCGAATCCTAAAAGAACCCGGCACCGGAACCTCCTATCTTGCCATCAAAGCTGCGCAGGATCTTTTTAAACGGGGCAACATTGACCCTACTGATATCGATCTTGTATTAGTTGCCACCACCACCCCTGACCTTCCAGTTGCCGCCACCAGCGTTCACGTTGCGACGCAAATAGGCGCTATTAACGCATTTGCCTATGACCTGCAGGCCGCCTGTTCAAGCTTCCTGTACGGCATGTCGACCGCGGCAGCTTATATAGAGTCAGGCCGTTATAAAAAAATATTAGTGATCGGAGCCGATAAAATGTCGTCTATCATCGATTATACCGACCGCGCCACTTGCATTATCTTCGGAGATGGTGCTGGCGCTGTTTTATTTGAACCCAATTACGAAGGTTTAGGCCTGCAGGACGAATATCTGCGCTCAGATGGAATTGGGCGCGAATTTCTGAAAATCGAAGCCGGTGGTTCCATAATGCCACCAACTCACGAGACAGTCGACAAACGTTTACACTACGTGCAACAAGACGGAAAAACGGTATTTAAATATGCAGTGACCGGCATGGCCGATGTAAGCGAGAAAATTATGGCAAAAAACAACCTGACAAACAATGATGTTGACTGGCTAATTGCGCACCAGGCAAACAAACGCATCATCGACGCAACCGCATCCCGGATGGAACTACAGGAGGAAAAAGTTCTTGTTAATATTGAAAAATATGGCAACACAACATCGGGAACCTTGCCACTATTACTAAGTGATTTTGAACATAAATTCAAAAAAGGGGATAATTTAATATTTGCAGCTTTCGGCGGCGGATTTACCTGGGGCTCCATTTACCTTAAATGGGCTTACGATAAAAAATAAAACTAACTAAAACTCAAGAATCATGGATATCAGAGAAATTCAAAATCTAATCAGGTTCGTCGCCAAATCGGGAGCCACCGAAGTCAAACTCGAAATGGATGATTTCAAAATCACCATTAAGACCGGAACCGAAAGCACGCCTGAAATCACTTACATTCAACAGCCGTCAATTTCCCAAGCCTTGCCACAGGCAGCAGCGCCGCAACCAGCCGCTCCCACCGCAGCAACTGCCACGCCGGCCGAAGACGAAGATTCAAAATACATCACCATCAAATCACCTATTATCGGTACTTTTTACCGTAGACCAGCGCCCGATAAAGCGGTGTTTGTTGAAGTTGGCAGCACAATCGCAAAAGGCGACGTTCTTTGCGTAATTGAAGCAATGAAATTATTCAACGAAATCGAATCTGAGTACTCAGGCAAAATCGTTAAAATCCTGGTCGACGATATGTCGCCGGTAGAATTCGACCAACCTCTATTCTTAGTTGATCCATCATAAATCAAATCTTTCAAACCTCAAATTCCAAAATCCCAAGTTGTTGGTATTTTAATTTTGACTATTGGGATTTTTAATCTTTATAAAAGATGTTCAAAAAAATACTTATTGCCAACCGAGGCGAAATCGCGCTACGGATCATTCGTACCTGTCGTGAGATGGGCATCAAAACGGTGGCTGTATATTCAACCGCCGACGCCGAAAGCCTTCACGTACGGTTTGCCGATGAAGCGGTTTGCATCGGGCCCCCACCGAGCAACCTGTCTTATCTAAAGATGTCTAATATCATTGCAGCGGCCGAAATCACAAATGCCGACGCGATCCATCCCGGCTACGGATTCCTTTCTGAAAATGCTAAATTTTCGAAAATATGCCAGGAACATAAAATTAAATTCATTGGCGCATCGCCCGAAATGATCGATAAAATGGGCGACAAATCATCGGCAAAAGCAACCATGAAAGCAGCAGGCGTTCCATGTGTTCCGGGTTCCGACGGACTACTTGAATCTTTCGAACAAGCTAAAAAACTTTCTGCCGAAATGGGTTACCCCGTCATGCTCAAAGCAACCGCCGGAGGTGGCGGAAAAGGAATGCGCGCCGTCTGGAAGGAAGACGAATTGCTGAAAGCCTGGGAAGGCGCACGCCAGGAATCGGCTGCAGCATTTGGAAACGACGGCATGTATCTTGAAAAACTTATTGAAGAACCACGCCATATCGAAATTCAGATCGTGGGCGACGCTTATGGTAAAGCCTGTCACTTGTCTGAACGCGATTGTTCGGTACAAAGACGGCACCAAAAACTCACCGAAGAAACGCCATCGCCGTTCATGACCGACCAACTTCGCGATGCTATGGGCGCCGCCGCCGTAAAAGCAGCCGAGTTCATTAAATATGAAGGCGCGGGAACCGTCGAATTTTTGGTCGATAAACACCGGAATTTCTACTTCATGGAAATGAACACGCGAATCCAGGTCGAGCACCCCATCACTGAGCAGGTCATCGATTACGATCTGATCCGCGAACAAATCATGGTAGCGGCTGGCATCCCTATTTCAGGTAAAAATTACTATCCGCAACTGCACTCGATTGAATGCCGCATCAATGCCGAAGATCCGTACAATGATTTCCGCCCTTCACCGGGAAAAATCACAACGTTGCACACTCCGGGCGGACATGGCGTTCGATTGGACACGCACGTTTATTCGGGTTATACGATTCCGCCAAATTACGATTCGATGATCGCCAAATTGATTACGACTGCGCAAACACGTCAGGAAGCAATCAATAAAATGAAGCGTGCACTCGACGAATTTGTGATCGAAGGAATCAAAACCACCATCCCGTTCCACCGCCAGTTGATGGACGATCCGGCATATGTCGAAGGAAATTACACTACGAAATTTATGGAAACTTTCACAATGAATGATCCGCAATAGATAAAAATAAAACCCGCTGAAAAGTGGGTTTTTTGTTTTATGGCGCCGCCCCTTGCCCGTGCACAGCCAACGCTCGGGCCGGGCTGTTCGCTATATCTTTTATATTTCGCCCATGGTTGAAACCATGGGCGAAATACAAAAGGATGCCGCTGCCATCCCTGGCGCGAAGACAATTCCACTTCCGAATCCTATTTCGCGGTTTCAGGATATAAGGTTGTTATGTGTGCGATCGAATCGGCAATCATCTCTTTCAAAACATCTCTGTCGATATCGGCTAGCTTCTTAACATACACGCACGATTTACCCGATTTATGTTTGCCAAGTCGGGATAGCATCTCCTCCCGCTTTTCTGATTCGGGAACCAAGTACAAAGCAATCGCGTCCTTACGTGGCGAAAATCCAGTGATGGGTGCATCGCCTTCATGCCCGCTTGCATATTTATAATGATATTTTCCAAATCCAATAATACTCGGTCCCCACATTTTTGGTTCGAATCCCGACAGGCTTTTGAATATTTCAATCAGTTCAAAGCTGTCTCGTCGCTTTAATTCATTGTCAACGTTGTTTATAAAATCATTGACATCGGCGTCCGTCCAGGTTGTTTTAGTATCTGCCATGATATCTACTTTTAAAGTGTCTCATTAAGCCATTTAAAAAATTCGCGTTGCCAAACCAATGCATTTTGCGGTTTCAAAACCCAATGGTTCTCGTCGGGGAAATATAAAAACCTGCTTTTGATTCCGCGTAATTGTGCCGCCTGAAACGCTTCCTGCCCTTGACCGATGGGCACACGGAAATCCATTCCACCCTGGATCACCAAAATCGGCGTGTCCCATTTGTCTACAAAATTTATCGGATTGAATTCGGAATACGTTTTCTGTGCTTTTGCATTTTCTTTATCCCAATAGGCGCCGCCAAGGTCCCAGTTCGTAAAAAACAGTTCTTCGGTGGTTCCATACATACTGTGTAAATTGAAAACGCCGTCATGCGCAATGAAGCTTTTAAATCGTTTATTGTGCTTTCCGGCAAGATAAAACACGGAGTATCCGCCATAACTCGCTCCCACAGCACCAAGCCGGTTTTTATCGACATAACTTTCTTTCGCGACATCGTCTATCGCGCTCAGGTAATCATCCATCACCTGTCCGCCCCAATCACCACTGATCTGTTCGTTCCACTCAACGCCATGGCCAGGCATCCCCCGCCTGTTTGGCGCTACGACAATATAGCCATTGGCCGCCATTACCTGGAAATTCCATCGGTAAGAATAAAACTGCGACAACGCCGATTGCGGCCCACCCTGGCAATACAACAATGTCGGGTATTTCTTTTTCGGATCGAAATCGGGTGGATAAATTACCCAGACCAGCATTTTTTTACCATCAGTGGTCGTAACGTAGCGCTTCTCGGTTTTGCTCAGCGACAAATTATTATAAGTTGCCGCATTTACATTGGTTAACTGTTTCCATACTTTAGTTTTTAAATCGTACGAATGAATATCGGCGGCATGGTTCATATCGGTACGGGTCACAATTACCGAATTCCCTAAAACATCTACGATTCCAGTAATGTCGAAATCACCGGTAGTAATTTGCTGGACGCGAACTGCAATTTTCGTCAAGCCCGGAAAATTGACCTCAAATAGTTGTATCGTACCATCGACCGGCGCCGTGAAATATACTTTCTTTCCGTCATTACTCCAATGAAAAGAGTTTACGGTCCCATCCCAGCCCGCGGTCAGATTGATATCTCCACCGCGATGTCTTACAATGATATCATTTTTGTCGGCTTCGAAACCATCGCGTTTCATTTGCAGCCATGTCAATTCGCCATTGGGTGAAAACATTGGGTGCGTATCGTAACCTTTGTTTGCTTCAGTGAGGTTTTTGGTTTGCTTCGTGACCAAGTTGTATTGATAAATATCGGTGTTTGTTGAAACCGCCGACTTCGTCCCGGAAAGTTTTTTAGCGACATAAAGAATGCTCTTACCATCCGGAGACCAGTTGTAGTCCTCGTCACCGCCGAAAGGTTTCTGGGGTGAATTGAAAAGTTCCCCTTCCATAATGTCGATGCCTTTCGAGCCTTCTTTATTTTCGCGGTAAAATACATGATTTACCTTTCCTTCATTCCAGGCATCCCAATGGCGATAGTCCAGTCCGTCGTAAATTTGCACCGTCGCTTTGTCTAATTCAGGGTAATAGTCCTGGGCGCTGACATCGCTGACTTTTACAGCTTCGTCGTATAGAAGGTATCGGCCGTCAGGCGATATGTTTTTATCGGTCACCACAGATTTATGATCAGTAATCTCAACTGATTTGCCGCCGTTTATCGGAATAGAATAAAATTTAGATTCTAATTTATTATCGGTCATTGATGGCGTTGAGACCTTATAGACAATGCTTTTTTTACCTTTTGAAATGCCTACTGCGCTCAATCTACCAAGTGACAGAAGCGTTTCCGGTGTCATTTTTTTCTGTGCTTCTGCAATGTTAAACGTCATAACTAGCGCAATTAATAATACTGATTTGTTCATACCTTTTTATTTTGGATTCTAAAAGTACATATTTTAAACAAAAAAAAGCTGCCTCGAAAGACAGCTTAATTTAAATTGCAGAGATCTCTATTTTTTAATGAATCTCTTTATTGTAGTTTGACCATCGGAAGACACTTCTGCCAAATAAGTGCCCGCATTTAGATTCGGAATTGAAATTTCGCCATTGCTTAATTTTCCTTTAGCAACTTCCTGTCCAAGAACGTTCAGTATTCTATAGGTCGCATCATTCGAAGCACCTGAGATAGTGAACATGGTTCCTTCAACCGGATTTGGAAACAGCACAATCGCATTTGCTACGGACGTATCATTT
>JADMKR010000018.1 GCA_015478765.1 Flavobacterium sp. | reverse complement strand
CCCAGCAATCCGGCATAAAATATTTTGATTTTTTGATGAGGTTGCGGTTGGATATAAACATGTTGATGATCGGGATAATTGCGGTACAAATAGCATTGTTTTCCTGGTGCCAACGAGCGAACATGCGAAATGATTTCATCCGATTGGCCGAGAACGACCGTGGCGTTTTTATAGATGTATTTTTCGAGCCGAAGTAGAATTTTATGCGAAATCGACCCGGATTTGACAGCGTTGAGTTCGACGGCTGCCAACGGCCACAAATCGGATACATTCAGGATGATTTTCTTTTTTTTGAGCGAAAGTACCGCCACCGCAATAAACGAAAGCAGCAAGGGCGGTGATTGGACAATTACCCTATGCGGCAATTTTGCAAACAGAAGGTAGCCAAATAATATGGCCGAAAATGACTTTATCGACAACAGCCTTTTGAAGATATTACCACTGTTGCTGGGAAAGATCCACAACCGCTTCACTATAATGCCTTGCCGGTTTTCGGTCACAGTGAACTTATTCCTGTATTCAGGGAATAATTTGCCGTAGGGGTAGTTGCCTAACGGACATACAACTTTAACCGAGTAGCCATTTTGTTGGAGTTTGAGCGCCATCTGTTCGATGCGGTTTGCAGCGGCGCCTTTTTCGGGCGGATAATAATTGGAGACGATGACGATTTCTTTCATCGATTTGCAGGATTTTCGGTAACCAATGAGGTGAACTGTTTTAATTTGCCGCTTTTAGTGCGCTGAAGCGCATCGTGGCGGTTGAAGACGAATGTCAGTCCGGGTTCGAGATAATCCGACAGCACTTTTTCAATATGTGACGTTTCGGCAGCTGTGAGAGAAACCGTACTGGTATAATCGATTACGAAGGTATCGGTCATGGTTTGGGTAATCACAAATTCGCCCACATTTGCATTATCGTCAAACAATGCTTTGGTGATCGAGTAGAAAGTCATCCCCGCCGGCTTTTTACCGCTCGGAAGGATTGCAAAATCATTGGTGCGGCCCGTCAATCTTTGCAGTATCGGTTTTTTAGCAGTGGATACCGGATCTAAAACACCATAATCGCCAACGTCATATCGGATGAACGGATGCGCTTTGTTATGCAGAGCAGTTACAACAATTCGTCCTTCGATGCCATCCTTGACCCGTTGATTCTGATCGTCAAGGATTTCAACGAACAGGTTTTCGGCATTCACCAGCCATCGTCCTTCGGGATCTTCAAATGCAATGATGTCGAGTTCCGATGCGCCGTACTCGTTCACTACGGGAACGCCAAGTCGCTCCTCAAGTAATTTTTTATCCGATTCAAAAAGCATTTCCGACGTCGTAATACAGACTTTTAATGTGGGGCAAAGTTGTGAGAGCACCAGGTTGCTTTTACGCAGATAGTGCGCCAATGCAACAATAACCGTGGTGTACCCGTTGATGTATTCGAATTTTTTTTCAGAAAACAATCTGACAACTTCCGCCATCGCCGTATCGGAAAGATCGAAAATATCGAAACGGTATCGGCTGCTGAGCCAATCTTTGAATCTTAATTTTTTGTCGGCCAGGAATTCAAGCGGCCTTCCGTAAAAACGGGCCTGAAGCGAAGTGTTTAAATCGATTTGGTACCAGGCAAACTTACGGGCGATGTTGGCCCAAATCATAGCATGGCACATTTTGTCTTTGGCAAAAACCATAGGGTGGCCGCCCGAACCAGACGTTTTATTCACATACACATCCTTGTCGGAAAACCCATCAGACAGACGTTCGCGAAGTGGCCTTTGGTAATCGGATTTGGTCATTACCGGCACATCATTCCAGCTGGTAAATGCATCTTTGTTGAGATTTCGGTAAAATGAATTATGCTGAAGGTGAAAGTTGACGATTTCCTGTTTTTTCGAATCGATGAAATCGGCATACGAATTTTCGGGAACAGCTACAATTTCCGACAGGGCGTCTTTAGCCGCAGCAAGCGGAAATCCGTTAAGACGCATTGAAAGATCGAAAATTTTTAGCACGTTCACTATTTGTTTCAAAAATAGCACTTACAACCGATTATGCTTGTCGTGGCGTTATTTTTATTTTTTATTCCGTTCAAAAGCCAGTATTTTTGTGGAAAATGCCAAAGTACCATTGGCAACAATTACAACAACATGACAATTTTACTACTCGGATCGGGCGGCAGGGAACATGCATTGGCTTGGAAAATTTTACAGAGCCTGCATTGCACCAAATTATACGTCGCGCCCGGCAATGCAGGAACCGGACAAATCGCAGAGAATGTTGAAATGTCGGCAACCGATTTCGAGTCTATAAAAAGGTTCTCGATAGAGAATAATGTAAAAATGGTGGTGGTTGGTCCCGAAGATCCGCTGGTGAACGGCATTTTTGATTTCTTCCGTGACGATTCGGAGATACGTCATATTCCGGTTATTGGTCCGTCAAAACACGGCGCCCAACTCGAAGGAAGCAAGGAGTTTGCCAAGGAATTTTTGATCAAACACAGTATCCCGACCGCCGCATATCAAAGTTTCACCAAAGAGACTGTCGAAGCGGGCTGTAAATTCCTGACAACGCTGGATCCGCCATATGTATTGAAAGCTGACGGACTCGCAGCAGGCAAAGGCGTTTTAATATTGTCGGATATTGGCGAAGCACAACAAGAACTTCGCAACATGCTCGTAAACTCGAAGTTTGGCCGTGCCGGCAATAAAGTAGTAATTGAAGAATTTCTTGACGGAATCGAACTCAGCTGCTTTGTGCTGACCGATGGGAAAAATTACAAAATACTTCCAACCGCCAAAGATTACAAACGCATTGGAGATGGTGATACCGGACTGAATACCGGTGGTATGGGAGCGGTTTCGCCTGTTCCTTTTGCCGATGAGGTTTTGCTGCAGAAAATCGAAGAGCGAATCGTAAAACCAACTATTGCGGGATTGCAGAAAGACAGCATCGATTACTGCGGCTTTGTATTCATTGGATTGATTAACGTAAAAGGTGAACCCATGGTGATTGAGTACAATGTGCGAATGGGCGATCCTGAAACCGAAGTGGTCATACCGCGCCTCAAGTCGGATATTGTGGAGTTGTTTATGGCAGCGGCCAATAAAACGCTTGATAAAGTGACGCTCGAAATCGATTCGCAAAGTGCTGCCACGATTATGATTGTATCGGGCGGTTACCCTGAAGACTATGAAAAAGGAAAGAATATAACCGGACTTGACACAATCACCGATTCAATTGTATTCCACGCCGGAACTAAATTAGATGGTGATGACGTGGTAACCAATGGCGGACGCGTAATTGCAGTAACGTCTTACGGCGGGAATTTCGAAGAGGCCATAAAAAAATCTTACCAAAGCATCAATAAATTGCACTTTGATAAGATGTATTTCAGAACGGATATTGGAAAAGACCTGTAGGCTATTTGAAAAATGAATGAGCCGTTGTATCTTGATATTCGTCGTTATTAGCTTTATGCAACTTCAATTGTTTGATCCAGTAAACCATCGCGATGGCGCAGATTATCATGAAAATCCAGTTAATGATATTCGCACCAAACCAGCTCTCGAGTTCAAATCTTCGCAAAGCGTCGAATGGCAAGAATAAAAAATCAACAAATATGGTCTGTATTCCTTCGAAGAATGATTTCATCTGTAGACAAGTATTATATTTACTGATGCAAAAGTATGAAATATCCTTATGATTGCAAGTCTTTTTAGAAAATCTACGCCTTTAAATTATACGATAATCATCGTATTGGTACTGCTTTTCTTCTCGCTGTATCATTTTTTAAAATCTGATCAACAATTCGACATTCAGATTTTACTGGAACAGATAGTTGTTGGCGGGGCGATTTTCGGATCGTTGTTCCTGGTTAATTTTATAGTCAAGAAAAACGGCGTCAGTAAGGATACGTCATATTCGATACTTTTTTTCTTTCTGTTTGCGCTATTTTTCCCGGGGATATTTGACAACCTGAATATAGTTTTGTCGAATTTTTTCATACTGCTGGCAATGCGGCGAATGATGTCGCTGCATTCGCTAAAATCTCATAAGGAAAAGGTGTTTGACGCATCGTTATGGGTTTTCGTTGCGGCGCTGTTCCATTTTTGGAGTATTCTTTTTATTGCACTGGTATTTATTTCAATTCTGTTTCACGTGGCCCGTGACTATAAGAACTGGCTTTTGCCTTTTATAGCATTGTTTGCGGTAACCATGACATTTGTATTTTTTTCGCTGCTGATCGATCCCGGTCGAATTGATCATGTGATGGCCGGAATGAACACCGATGTCAGTCTGGATTACTTTTCAGATACATCCCAAAATATCGCCTTCTCCATTTATGCGACTGTAGCATTGTTCTTTCTGGTATCGTTTGCATCGACCTTTTCGGCACGGCCTCTTATGTTGCATTCATCTTACAAAAAAATTGTACTCTCTTTCTTCATTGGCGCATTAGTATTTGTGACATCGGCCAATAAAAGTAATGAGTTGCTGCTTTTTACAATTGCTCCTATGGCAATGATCTCTGCAGCGCATCTCGAAATCACCAAGTCCCGGTTTCAGAAAGAATTTATTGTGTCACTTGTCACCATCAGCGCCTTCTATAACTTTTTCGCGCAGTTATAGCTTGTTGCCATATGCCAGGTCGCCCGCATCGCCCAATCCGGGGATGATATAGTTCTTTTCATTTAATTTTTCGTCCAATGTAGCAACCCAGAGGTGGCAATTGTCGGGCAGGTTCTCTTCCAGATATTTGATTCCTTCCGGTGCCGCAATGACGACTGCAACATGGATTTCCTTTGGCATCCCTTTCTGCAGCAATGTGTTGAATACCGCCACCATCGACTGGCCGGTGGCAAGCATAGGATCGATCAATAGTAAAGTTTTATCCTCCAGGTTTGGCACAGCCTGATATTCAACCCTGATATCAAATTTATCATCGTTATCATAATGATGCCTGTAAGCCGATACAAAGCCGTTTTCGGCGGCGTCAAAATAATTTAGAAAACCTAAATGCAATGGAAGTCCGGCGCGTAATATCGAACACAACACTAGCCGGTCGGAGATTTCAGTGGTAGATTTTACTCCGAGCGGAGTTTTGATTTCGATGCTTTTGTAATGGAGATCTTTACTGAGTTCGTAAGCCATAACTTCGCCGATTCGCTCGATATTCCTTCGGAAACGCATGCTGTCGTTTTGCACTTCGATATTTCGTATCTGTCCGAGGAAATGGTTCAGAATACTGTTGGCATCCGACAAATAATGGATTTGCATATAGGCGGGGATTTGTTTTAGGTTATAAAAGTATAAAAAGTATCTTTGTATGGTAAAATTATAAGCTTATGTTTTCGAAATTAGCATATTCAGTATTTGAGCAAAGTATCCGCGATTATCATCAATATGACAATGTGGACCAACCTATAAACAACCCGTTTTCGAAAGATCAGTTCCAACATCTTCTGTATCACAAAAATTGGATCGACACTGTGCAATGGCATTTCGAAGACATCATCCGCGATCCGAATATCGATCCGGTCGAGGCGCTTAAGTTAAAACGCCGAATCGATGCCTCCAATCAGGAGCGTACCGATATGGTCGAGTATATCGACAGCTATTTCCTCAACAAATTTTCAGGTGTCCAGGTAAAACCCGATGCCAAGATCAATTCCGAATCTCCTGCCTGGGCATTTGACCGACTCTCAATTTTGGCGCTAAAAATCCACCATATGCAGGAAGAAGCCACTCGCGCCGATGCCTCGCTGGAACATCGTGAAAAATGTAATCAGAAACTCAATGTCCTGTTGGAACAAAGAACCGATCTGTCGACTGCAATCGATGATCTTTTGACCGACATCCAAAATGGCGACAAATACATGAAAGTGTACAAGCAGATGAAGATGTACAACGACGACGATCTGAATCCGGTATTGTACCAGAACAAGAAATAATTCGCGGCTGCGGTTGTGAATCCCACCTCACATATTATTGTTTTTCGGTTATCGGCAATGGGCGATGTCGCGATGGCGGTACCTGTTTTGCGTGCTTTTACGAAACAATATCCCCAAGTTAGGATCACCATGGTCTCCCGGCCGCTTTTTAAACCATTTTTTGATATTCCAAATGTAGATTTCTTTGGCTTTGATGCCAAGGATCGACATCAGGGAGCGATGGGGATTTTGCGATTGTATAGCGACTTGCGCAATTTAAAACCGACAGCCTTCGCCGATTTCCACAACGTATTGCGATCTAAGATAGTCGGTGCCCTATTTAAAATATCGGGTGTAAAGACTTCGGTTTTCGATAAAGATCGGCAACGAAAAAAAATGCTCACACGTGCCGACAACAAAATATTCGAGCCTTTGAAACCGGTAGTTGATAAGTACACCGATGTTTTTGCTGCGCTTGGTTTTCCCGTAAAGTTGGATTCGAATGCAATTTCACCCAAATATCCTCTGGATTCTGATGTATTGAATATTGCCGGAAACAAGACAAACACCTGGATTGGCATAGCACCATTTGCACAACACAATGCCAAAGTCTATCCGCGTGATCTGATGCAACAGGTAATCGAGAGATTATCGGAACAAACCTCGACTATTTTCCTTTTTGGAAGCGGTGCCGTCGAAATTGCAAACTTAGAGTTGTTCGCCAAATCAAAACCAAATGTGATCGTTATAGCAGGGAAGCTGACGCTGGCACAAGAGTTACAGATTATAAGCAACCTTGATGTTATGCTCAGCATGGATTCGGGCAATGCGCATATGGCGGCAATGTTTGGCATCCCGGTGGTGACTCTTTGGGGCGCAACGCATCCATACGCCGGCTTTTCGCCTTTCAATCAGCCTGCTGAAAATGCCTTAACATCAGATCGTACACAATATCCATTACTTCCAACATCCATTTACGGCAATAAAATTATTGAAGGTTATGAAGATGTGATGCGTACTATATCACCACAATCCGTCGTTGATCGGATTCAGGCTGTGGTCGGCCCTTAAGAGAAGGCACAAAAAAAGCCGCCGGAGCAGCTTAATCTTTTTATTTTCACCGATTAAACATCATCATAATCCACCACAATTTCAGCTGATGTAGGATGTGCCTGGCATGTCAGGATTAGTCCTTGCGCGATTTCGCCATCGGTTAAAATGGCATTTTTCTTCATTTCTGCCGATCCGCTTGTAATACGCGCCAAACAGCTGCTGCATATTCCGCCCTGGCATGAATACGGTGCGTCGATTCCCTGTTTAAGTGCGGCGTCGTGAATCGTCTGCTTTTGCGACATTTCGAAAACCGTTTCCTCGTCGTCGACCATGATGGTGATTTTGGTGTGTCCGTCAAGCGGTGCCTCGATTACATTGGTGGAAGTTGATGACGTAAACAATTCAAACTTGATATCTTTTTCCTTTACGTTCCGTTCCTTCAGCAAATCGGCAACCAGTACAATCATTTCTTCGGGACCACACAGATAAAATTTGTCGAATTCAATCTCTTTGTGCTTGTTGTTGAGAACGAAATTAACAACCGATTTGTCGATCCGCCCAAAAAGTTCGCCGTCGACTTTCGCTTGGCTATACACATAATGTATGAATAACCGACCGGTATATTTAAGTTCGAGATCGTGAAGTTCCTGATGAAAAATGGTCTCATCGGGCGTTTTATTGCCGTACACCAACACGAAAGTGCTTTTGGGCTCCTGCTCAAGAACGCTATGAATGATCGACATAATTGGGGTGATTCCACTGCCCGCGGCAAACGCTGCGTAGTTTTTTTGACGGTTTGCATCGGGTATGAAAGTAAAAGTTCCTTCGGGCGTGCCTACTTCAATTAGATCGCCTACTTGCAGATTTTTATTGGCAAACTGAGAGAATACGCCGTTTTTGAGACCTTTTATCGCGATACGCAGTTCGTCATTGGTTGGTGATGAACAAATCGAATAAGCTCTTCTGATTTCCTCACCGTCCAGTGTCAGCTTAAGGTTTAGGTATTGACCGGCGGTGAACTTGTAGAAATCACGAAACTCCAACGGTACGTTGAATACGACTGAAACCGCTTCCGAGGTTTCGCGCTTTACTTCCTTTATATTTAATTTATAGAATGATGACATCAATTTTTTATTTTGACAAAGGTA